>NZ_PFNG01000038.1:0-17846 GCF_002791875.1 Candidatus Aquicultor secundus
GGTAATCTCGGCCCTGACTTCGGCGAGGATTTCGTCCGCGCCCTGCTTTTTCAATTTATCTGCAAGTCGCACGCCAAGCTCATCGGCCTCTTCGGGGGCACCGGTGATGCTGTCCCTGATGAGACGTGAGCCATCGAGGCCCGCGACCATTCCGTCGAGTTTTAATACGCCATCCTCAAGAACGCCCAGGGCGCCTATCGGTATCTGGCAGCCGCCTTCAAGTTCGCGCAAAAGCGCCCGCTCGGCGGTAACAGCGGCCCTCGTTGCCGGGTCTTCGAGATAGGTCATGAGTTCGCGCATATCCTCATCACCTTCGCGAACCTCAACGGCGATTGCGCCCTGGCCAACGGCCGAGAGCATAACGTCTGACGGAATGCGCTCGGTAATCCCTTCAGCCCAGCCCATCCTATCAAGGCCCGCTGCGGCAAGCACGATGGCGTCGAACAATCCGTCATCCATCTTGCGAAGCCTCGTATCGAGGTTGCCCCTCACGTCCTCGATTTTTAAATCGGGGCGGCGGTGCAGTATCTGCGCTATCCTGCGCAGTGAACTCGTGCCGATGACCGAACCGGCGGGCAATGCGTCAAGTCCCTGCCCGCTCTTTGATATCAATACATCCCTGGGATCGACCCGTTTTAGAAAAGCGCCGAGCGTTAAGCCCTCGGGAATCTGCGTCGGCACATCCTTGCTGCTGTGCACGGCCAGATCGGCCTCGCATTCAAGCAAAGCGGTCTCGATTTCTTTTACAAAAAGCCCTTTGTCCCCGATGCGCGACAGCGCCACGTCGAGGATTTTATCCCCCTGGGTTTTGATGATCTTTAACTCGACCTCAACCCCGGCTTTTTCTTGTAAGATCGAAGCCACGTGCTCCGATTGCCAGAGCGCCAGTTTGCTCCCGCGGGTTCCAAGAATGAATTTCTTTTTTGTCATCTAATCACCTATTAATCTTAAATGAAGCCTCGGGCTTTGAGACAAAGGCTGAGGCGCCCTCCGGCTCTTCATCTTCTTCTTCGTCTTCGATGTTAAACAGCACTTTCAGGGACTCGATATAGAGATAGCCGTCTTTTCGGGTCGAGTACTCCTTGGCTTTGACAATCGGCTGGTGGAGCAGCTTGTTTATGATTGCGCTCGTAAGCGCGTTGACCGTATTTAATTCGGCCTCCGAGAGGTTCGGGAGCTTGCGCAGGTGCTTCTCCAGCTCTTTTTGCCGTATCTCCTCAGCCATGCGCCTGAGACTTGCGATTGTCGGCGCCACTTCGAGGGTGGCCAGCCAGGAGCTAAAGCTTAGTACCTCGTGCTCGACTATCTCCTCGGCTATTGTAGCAGCCTTTTTCCTCTCCTCAAGGTTGGTCTGAACGACGGAGTCCAGATCGTCGATGTCGTAAGCGAAGACGTTGTAAATCTTAGCGGCCGACGGGTCGATGTCCCGAGGCACCGCGATATCGATAAAGAAGATCGGTTTGTTCTTCCTCTTTTGCATCACGAAGCTTACATGGTCTTTGGTTACGACATAGTGGGGGGCGCCCGTCGAGCTGATTACGATGTCGGCGTGGACCATCTGGTCGACGAAGTCGTTAAACCGCACGGCAACCCCGTTATATTTCCGGGCAAGGCTCTCGGCGCGCTCATAGGTGCGGTTGGTTACAATGACGTTGCTTACGCCGTTGCTGAGCAAGTGCGTTGCCGTAAGCTCGATCATCTCGCCGGCACCGATTAACATAACCGTCCTGCCGCTTAAGGATTCGAATACCTTCTTGGCAAGCTCGACCGCGGCGTAGCTGATGGAGACCGCGCTCTCGCCGATTTCCGTCTCGGTCCGCACCCGCTTGCCCGCTGAAAACCCGTGGCGGAAGAGGCGGTTCATGACCGTAGAAGTCGCCTCGGCCTCAAATGCCGCGTTATACGCGGTCTTTACCTGGCCGAGGATCTGCGCCTCGCCTATCACCATAGAATCAAGGCTTGAAGCAACCCTGAACAAATGCAGAATTGCATTTTTGCCCTCCCGGAAGTACAGGTACTTCTCGAGCTTATCGCGCTCCAGCGAGTGGTAATCACTGATAAAGCGGATTACGTCGTCCTTGCCCTTATCCGGGTCGTTGGCAACCACGTAGATTTCCATGCGGTTGCACGTAGATAGAATGACCGCCTCGTTGATGCTGGGGTAACCAGTCAACATGTGCAGGGCATCCGATAAAATTTGTTCGGGGAACGTCACTGTTTCCCTGACCTCAACTGGGGCCGTCTTATGACTTAGACCGGCAACAATTATATGCATGACCGTACTCTTTCCTCTACTTCGCCATCCTTACCTTCCTTGATCAAATCGAGTACATCCGACTTGAGTAACCTGTTTAAGGCTTGTTTTCTTTCTTCGGGCTCATCATATCTACCGGCGATTTGCGCACGAAACTCCTTCAAGACTTCACAGTACCGCGCGTATTCGCTCCCGAACGCGTGTTGCAACCGTTTGCGAATGTGTTTTGCTAGGGCTGGACAGCTTCCACTGGTAGAGATACTTATAACAAGGTCGCCTCTGCGAACTGTCGAGGATACGATGAAGGAACAAAGCTCTGGTACATCCGCTACATTAACCGGTATGTTTTTTTCAGTCGCTTCTTGATGAACCTGCCTGTTTAGCTCGTTGTTATCGGTTGCCACTATCGCGAGCGTCGCCCCATCTATATCACCCGGCTCGTAGCCCCGCCCGGTTGCCGTTATGCGGCCTTCTTCTGCCAGGCGGGCAAGCCCCGGGGTAAATTGCGGGCTTACGACCGTAACATCGGCCCCGCACTCGATGAGTGACATAACCTTTCTCTCAGCAACATCTCCTCCGCCGATTACGACGCATTTCTTACTTTCCAAGTCTATATATAACGGGTAAAAAGCCATTACTTAACCGAGACCCCCACCATATCTGTGTATGCTCGGCAAGATCTCGGTGATAAAACCGATATTGCCGATGAGATACGTGGCGATCGCCACGGCAAACCCGAGGATCGCAAAGGTGTTCGCCCTCTTGCCACGCCACCCCAATGCGGCGCGTACAACGAGGTACGATCCGTAAACGACCCAGGTGGCTATCGCCATAAGGATCTTCGGGTCCATGTACCACATCGACCACTCGGGCAACATCTCCGCCCTCATGATACCGGTTGCTATGACCAATGTTAAAAACGTAAAGCTGAATGCGATGGATTTATGGCACAGGTCGTCTGATATCTCAAGCGACGGGAGTTTGCGAAAAATCTTGCCGGGTTTTTTGGTCCGCATATTTTTTAGTTGCTTTTCCTGCAAGATGTAGGCAACCGCCAGCGCAAGCGCCACGGTCATCGATGCGTAGGCCAGCACCGCGAAGGTCACGTGCATGCCGACCCAGTAGCTCCTGAGCTGCTGGGTTAACTGCTCGCTGAGGCCATATGCATGCCAGGCCAAAAACTGCAGGATAACCGCAACCGGCATGACGACCGTACCGAGCGCCTTAACCTTGGTGCTTTTTCCCGCGTAAATCGACTCAATTAAAAGAAAAACGCCGATGATGAACGCCGCAAAAATAATCCTCACCGTAAAGGGCCCGGCCGTTTGCGAGATGCCCAGCGCCTGAGCCCTTAAAAATATAACAAGCAGCAAAAGCGCGAACGAACCTAACGCCGCTCCAAGCGCCGTATATACATGCACCCGGCGCTCGGCCCTTGCTGCGAAGTTACCTATGTAAGCAAGACTGCTGACGACACCCGATACGAGCGCCAGCCAAAAGAGTATAATAGTTAACTTTTCCAAATAATTCGCTCCAAACCCGTTAAAAGTTTCTTGGGAGTCATTATTTGTTCTTCTTTTCGACGGCCTTACTCAGGGCGCCGAGTTCTTTTTTTAACCCCGAAAGTTTGTTGTTGACTATGAATACGTATCCGAGAAGCACCACCCAGATACCCATATAGACGCCAACTACGTATGGCAATTGGTCCTTCATAGCACTAACCTCCAATTTGGTTCTTCAAAATATCAAGTTCCTCGCTTACCCCAAACATCTGATACCGCGTTAGAAGAAGCGATACGTAAAAGAACGTCATCCCGAACATCGAGACCAGAAACGCCACGAGAAGCGGCCCTTCCAGGCCTGCCCCCGACGAATCAAAAAGTATCGGATGTATCGAGGGGATAAGCCTGATCGCGAAAAACGTCAGCGGGACGTTGACCGCGGCGATGATTGCGTAGACCGCGCCAAAGCGGGCCTTGGTGCTGTCCTCGCCGATCGACGAGCGCATGACAAAGTATCCTGAATACATGAGCATCAGGATGAGGTATGTTGTAAGCCTCGGCTCCCACTGCCACCATACGCCCCAGGCCGCCTTATCCCACATCATACCGGTCATCTCAACGAGTAGACCATACATAAAGCCAAGCTCGACCGCCGCAAGGCTTAAGAAATCGTATTTGCGCTCCCTTTTGTAAAGAAAGAGCGCGCCGAAGACCGCCGCAAGAATAAACGATACGAGCGATGTCTCGGCGACCGGCACGTGGAAGTACAGTATCTTCTGGTGAAATACCTCTTTACCGGTATTAGGATCGACGGCGATGGGCGCGACAAGAAATGCGTATGCGATGCCGGTAAGTAACAGGACGCTTCCGATGCCTAACAGTATAGTAATCGCCTTTTTCATAATCATTCCCCTATAACAAAATCGTAAAGAGCATATGCTACCAGCAAGAACATTATATCATACGCCGCTAGTATTTTCATTGCGCTTATCACGGGGGCGAACTTTTCACCCGTTACGCCGCCCATTATCCCGTTGGTTGAAGTCACGGCGCAGATAAGAATCGGCGAGCTAATCGGCAGGTAAATAAGCGGCAGCAGCATATCCCTCATTTTCGTATTAATCGATATCGTCGAAAGAAGCGTCCCGACGACGCATATCCCGATGTTACTTAAGACGATTGCCAGGATAAACATCGGAACAGACCCCCGTATTGAGAGGTTAAGCATCACCAGATAGAGCGGCACCGCGATGATCTCGACGATCGTTAAGAATATGAAGTTGCCGATCATCTTACCAAAGAAAATATTCGGCCTGTCTACCGGCGAGAGGAGCAACCCCTCAAGGCACCCCTCATCCTTTTCGTGGACGAAGGAGCGGTTTAAGCCCAGCAGCGACGTAAACAAAAACGCGATCCATATCAGGCCGCCGGCAAACGGGCTAAAATCGGTCGTCGTGCCAAACCCGTAATGAAACGCTACCATGATAAGCAGCACAAACAGGAACATGGAGACGACCATCTCTTTAGTTCTAAGCTCGGCGATGATATCCTTTTTGACGATTGCGCCGATCTGGCGACCGCCCGACATTACGAGTCACCCCTTACGCGCTGGTGGTAGATGCTTTTAAACTTATCGATATCAAGCTCGTTTTTATCCTGGTAGAAAACGATCTGCCCGTTATACAGAATCATCGCCTTAGAGCAAAGAGAGATGCCCCGGTCGATGTTGTGCGTGATCATAATAAACGTGTGGTTCTTGCGGATGCTGTCGATGAGACTCTCAAGAATATCGACGGCATGCGGGTCGAGACCGGTGTGCGGCTCATCCAGGAAAAGCACCGACGGTTTGTGAAGAAGGGCACGTGCAATCGCAAGACGTTGGGTCATACCCTTGGAAAAGGTGCGCACCAAATCGTAGCGCCGGTGCCCCAGTTCAACCTGGTCCAAAAGTTCGTCGATTCGCGCATCCACGTTTTCGACGCCGTACATCGCACCGTAAAAGTGCAGGTTTTCCTCGGCGCTTAAGTCGAGGTACAGCAATGGGCTATGCGAGATAAGCCCGATTTTAGCCCTTATGGCCGCCGAGTTTTTCGTGGGGTCCATGCCTGAGAGGCGAACCTCCCCGCTGCTCGGCGCGATAAGTGTTGAGATTATCTTGATAAGCGTAGTTTTACCCGCGCCGTTTGGTCCAAACAGCGAGAGAAATCCGCCCCTTTCAAGCTCAAAGGATATGTCATCGAGAACTTTTCGTTTCCCGAATACTTTTGAGAGGTTCTTTACTTCGACCTCGGGGGACATGCCCGAAGCATCCCCTTCTTTTTCTTTTTCCAAAGGCTCCACTACTTGTTTCATAAACAGCTTATTCGGCCCCCGCCAACGCTTCTTTACGCTTGCCCGCTTTAACTTTTTTCTTCGGCTCGGTTGCATCCGCTTCGTCCTCGGCCTCCTCGGTTACGGCAACCGCCTTGGGCCACATTGAAACCATGGCACCCAGCGCCAGGATAAAGCTTCCGATCCAGACGAATGATATCAGCGGATTTACCTTTATATTAAGCGAAAGGTTGCCCTGCGGGTCGATGCTGTTTAAAACGACGAATATGTCTCTGAACGGCTCGTAATAGATGGCCGCTTTTGTTGTTTGCTGCTGCTGGGCTTCATGAAAGATAAGCTGGGGGCTGATCCGCCGCAGGAACTTGCCGGTGGTACGGTCCAGCATATCAAAGTTGGCATTAACCACATATTCTTCCGGCTTTTGGGACTCTTTAGTCCCAGCATACTTCAAGGTGTAATTGCTGACCTGGATGGTTTGGCCCGGCTGGTTCTTAATCGTTGCCGGAATATCCTGCACGTAAAGCTGAGAGCCGGCGATTCCTATCATCATAACAGCCATGCCGAGGTGACCTACAAATCCCCCGGCCGTGCTGCGATTGAACTTAAAGAGCGCAACGAGCCCCGAGAAGAACCCGACGCCACGGCCCTTGGCCCTCGTGCTTGCGGTGATATAGAAGAGTTCGAGAACGGCGATGATGGCAAATATCGGTACTACGAGAAGAACGAAGTTAAATGCTTGCGTAACAATATTTCCCGAGCCGGCGTTTAAGGTCTGGGCGAAATTGAAGATGTTCCCTCCGAAAAGATACAGCGGAACCGCCAGCACGACGGCCGATACCGCCGGTACGGCAAGGTGTTTAAGCAGCTTACCCGGGTCCGTCTTGGTCCAGCCGAGGAACGGACAGGTGACGACGAGCAACAGGTAAAGCGCTCCAAGAGGTTTGGCCAGGGCATTGTAAAAGTCCGGGCCGACCGAGGTCTTAAAGAACGGCGGGATGACCGTCGCGCCAAGGATGATAAAGGTAAAGGTCACAAGCGCCACGTTGTTTAAGTAATAGGTGAAGTGGCGGGAGAGGAAGTCCTTGAAGAACTCCTGGGTCTCGAACTCCTTGCTCCTGCTACGCGACAAATATGCCGTTAAGCCGAGAACAAAGAGCATGAGGCCGCCAAATAACAAGGTGAGGTCTACCCTGATATCGGGAAACGCGTGGACCGAGCTGATAAGGCCCGAGCGCGTAATAAACGTCGCCATAACGACCATGATAAACGAGAGCGACGCAAGCCATATCGCCCATAGCTTCATGCCGCCCCTGCGGCGATACATGGTAAAGGTATGTAAAAGTGCGGTGCCGGTAAGCCATGGCAGGATCGATGCGTTCTCCACCGGGTCCCAGCCCCAGTAGCCGCCCCAGCCGAGAACAACGTAGGCCCAAAGCGCACCTAAGAATATCCCGACGGTCAAAAAGAGCCACGCAAAGAGCGTCCATTTATGAGCGCGGTCGATCCACGCGCGCGTGGCGTCTCTGTCTATAAGCGCCGAAATCGCAAAGGCAAACGGTATGGTCATGCCCGCATATCCCATGAAAAGCGTCGGCGGATGAAGAACCATCGCCCAGTGCATCAAGAGCGGGTTAAGACCGGCGCCCACCCCATTCATCTCGGGGATCGGGCCTTTAAATGGGTTGGTCGCGGCAATAATCGTGATGACCAGGAAGAGCTGGACGTAGTTGGAGATATATAACGCCATCGATTTTAGACGGTCGTTGCTTTTTAAATTGGACAGCGCCAGAACCGCAGTGTACCCGGTCAGCATCCAGAGCCATAGCAACAACGAGCCCTCATGACCGGCCCAGAACGCGGATATCTTATAGAACACGCTCATCGTCTGGGAGGAGTGCTCGGCGACATAGCCGAACGTAAAGTCATTGTTAATAAAAGCAAGAACCAGGGTGAGACTTGCAAAGGTCACGCTTATGAACTGCCAGACCATGCCCCAACTGGCCAGTTTTTGTTGCTGCTCCCCTTTTCGCGGTTTAGCTTTGTTGCCCAGATAGAAGCTGTAAGCTGAAAAAACGGATATCGCTATCGCCACGAGAAGGGCGAGCAAGCCAATCATACGCATAAGCTATTTTCCTCCTGATTTCTTCTTCGAATCGTATTTCGAAGGGCACTTAGTGACGATGCTATCGGCGACTACCTTGCCTTTCGAAACCAGCTTGCCCTCCGCTACGACATCGATGCCGTCGCCGAAGGTCGATGGCAGCTGCTTCGAATACTCAACCGCTAATTGTTGAGTATTGTCCTTCTGATCAACAATCGTAAACGTGCAGGTGTGGCCCTTATTTATAACAGAGCCTTTTTTAACCTGGCCGCCGACATTTACGTTTTTTCCGACAAAAGACGAATCGCGCGTTACTTCAGCTATTTTTTTATAGTAAGATACCGATGCGCCCGAGCCCAGCGACTGCCAGATCATGACGCCGATGACAACAAGAAGGATGCCGGTAACGATAAGCAACCTTGTCTTGCTTTTGCTATCAACCATCTAAGTCTCCCTCCAAATTCTATCTCCGTGCCCCGCCGGCAACCGGCCTACGGGGCATTCCAAACCTTTTTTTTGCTATGTCTACTATGCTTTGTAGCATATATATAAAAGCTGGTCGGGTCAATCGTAAACCCTGGCCTCTTTATCCTTGAACCCGGCGATAAATAGCCGCGTGACGTTGATTGCTACAACGATAAATACCAGCGTAATAAGGCCGACAAACAGCTTTATCTGGAATGAATCCGACCTGGCAAAGGCGTTATTGGGATGCACTAGCTTACCTGTCTTTGTAAGCAGCAACACCGATATAACGGGCAACCCAAGGTTTATACCGGCCCGCACCGGTGCGCTCTGCACTATCAACCTGAGAATAAACGCGACAATCGCCATTAACAGAATAATGACCGCAACCCGCAGGCGCGGCTCGGTCCACCATCTCCCGCCCCAGGTAAGCGAGGCGGCATATGAGCCCATAATAACGCTGGCGGTCCAGAACAGAATCGCTGTCGATTGGCTGGCCGATGATAAGTGGAGGACGTTGGTGGTCTTCTTGGCAAGCGGTCCGCTTCGGGTGATAAGGCCGGCAAAATAAAAAAGGCTGAGTAAACCCGAGATTGCAAACATAGCCATGCCGACCCAGGTTACTGCCGCGTGTATGTAGATTAGTCTGATGTAGTTTCCTAGAGTTTTTTCTTCCGGGGCAACCAGAGCGAGGACTATTGCTAATATAATCAGCCCGAAGGTTATCAATAAAGCTGTTTTTCGCCTTCCAGGATTAAGCTCCATAATAGAACTTGCAACTCTCCATATCCGTGACGTTACAACCGTCTTTTTCAAAATGGGGCACCCCCGTCAGGAAGCGCAATTTTGGTGTTTAGGCAAGCAAACCTGACAGGGGTGATGAATAACCTCTGCGTTAACGCCTTTTTAGCCTGCCTAAACAAGTCCAGATTAACAGAAACAGAGCACTTTAGCAAGGAAAATAGCCCGCGCTTTACCTGTTTTGCAAGATAAAAATACGACGTCATACCGTGTGGGGTATTCGTAATGCAACCCGTGTGGCCCCACTAAAAGCAGAAAGGCGGCCGCTTTAAGGGGCCGCCCCTAAACAATCTAGTTGCTTATATAATGTTTATATATAATGTTAGAGTTCTGACTGGCGGAACAGTAATAATTTGATGCATTGTAAAGGCCCGCTTTCATAGCGGGCCTTTACTAAGGTTAAGCTTTTAAACACTAAAACGGGGCACTGGTTAGCCATGGATCGGCATCCACATCATATACTCTAACACCGGTTACGGAATCAGTATGGTAACTAATTGCGTCCCCGCTACCGATCGGACTCGGGCCGTTTGCCGTACCCCACCAATTAACGTCGCTAGCGAAGAATATCCTCTGCCCGTCTATATTTGCAGTAACCAGCTCACTTAAGCCTGGCTTGATATGGTGGAAATACAATAACGCCAATTTTATTCATCCCTACCTTTATCTCTCAACTGGCTTTTTTCTGCGACACCCATACGTACGGCCTGGAAAATATTCCGCTACTACATTCAAGGTCGTCAATAAACTTTATAACTCTTGCGGGATTGCCAACGGCTACTGCATTGGCAGGAACGTTTTTGGTGACAACAGACCCGGCGCCAACCAGCGCATTTTCACCGATAGTTACGCCCGGTAAAATTGTTACGCTAGCGCCGATTCGCGCTCCACATTTTACGATCGCGCCACCTCTGCACTCGCTGTAACGGGGACAACGTGGGTGCAGATCGTCGGTAAATACCACATGCGGTGCAATGATTACATCATCTTCAAGCGTAACATCCTCAAGAAAACACCCGGTGTGAATGCGCACCCTTGAGCCAATCTTATTGCCATACTCCAGCACGGCATTCGTTCCGATGCTAACATCTTCAGCAATAGTATTGCCCTCACGAATACTTACACCTTGGCCACATTGAAACCGCGCACCTATTTCAACGCCCGCATAAATGGTGCTAAATGGACGAATAATTGCATGTTCTCCAATGACGGTCGCAAGTTCTCCTGCAGCGGTGTTGCGCGGAGGTTTTCCAATTACACATGGAGCTTCGATCAGCGCATCATCACCAATTGATACATTAGGATAGATCATGTTCAGGCTTGCGATCATGCTGTCCATTGCCTCCATTAGACCCCTCCCCAAAAGTGTTTGTTGCTTCCAACAGCGATTTACTTGCCGCATCAAGTGTTCTAACAACTTGCAATCCCGCTAACCCATCGGTAATCGGGTTGTTGTCATTGACTATACAATCAAGAAAATGCTTGATTTCAGACGCAAGTGGTTCATAGTTATCCAACCTCGGTGCGTAGACATCACCGGTTTGATACGACCAGAGAAATTCGCCGAAAGACTCGTTTTCCACGAACTCAGCGCCATGCTCAAAAACTCTAACTTTTTCTATGCTCTCGGTATCATCGTAAATAATTACCTTTTTGCTACCGACAACCATCGTGCGACGAATCTTCACGGGTGATAACCAACTTAGATGGATTTCAGCAATTACACCGGATGGAAAGCTTATATTAATAAAAGCCACATCCGGCACATCCGGCCGCATACAACCACGGCCGCATGTATGTACGCTAGCCGGCTCCTCACTTAGCCAATATAGCAACATCGATATATCATGGGGCGCTAAATCCCATACAACATCAACATCGGAAATTACGCTTGCATCATTTTGGTGTAGACCTGGGTTAACTCTGCTCATAGAAACATAGTAGATACTCCCCAGCCCGCCGCTATCAATAATCTCTTTAATTTTCCGAACCGGCGGACTAAAAAGAAAGGTGTGCCCTACCATAAGCTTTACACCCCTTCTCGAAGCGGCCCGCACCAGTACCTCGCCGTCGTGTGCATTATCTGTTAGTGGTTTTTCAACCAGCACATGCTTTTTGGCCTCAATAGACCGCATTGCCAGAGAAAAGTGAGTTGATATCGGTGTGGCTATGACAAGCGCATCTATATGCGGATTGTTGATAACGGAGTTGAAATCTTGAGTTACTGGCTGGTTAGGGTAATGATTCCTTACCCTGTGCAACCGGTCTAGCGAACGATCGCACACATATTCAACGTTACACTCTGTATAGCTTTTTAAATTTCTCAGTAAGTTGGGCCCCCAATAACCATAGCCAATAAGTGCCACATTAACTTTTTTATTCATCATCTAAGATGCCCCCTGTCCCGTTATTACAACTATTATTGTGCGTGCAAGGATTTTGATATCTAACCAGAAAGACCAGTTATCAGCATAGTCAATATCAAGATCAAGCATCTCCAACAGTGATGTACTTGACCGTCCACTGACCTGCCAAAGGCCAGTTATTCCTGGCAATACAATAAAGCGTTTGAGGTGATTTTGCTCGTAGAGTTCAACAGAATACGGCAGATCAGGTCGCGGGCCCACTAGGCTCATTTCCCCTTTAAGTACATTTACAAGCTGTGGTAACTCATCAAGGCTGGTTTTCCGTAAAAAAGCACCTATCCGTGTAATCCGCCCATCGTCTATAACCTTATAAATAGTATCATGGGTATGCTGGCTCTGATCGCTAAAGAGCGAACGCACAAAATCCTTATGAGCGTTATCGTGATCAGCATCATACATAGAGCGGAATTTATACATGTTAAACGGCTTGCCGCCTTTGCCAATTCTGGTTTGTTTAAATATGACCGGGCCCCTAGAGTCAAACTTGATTAAAACAGCAATAGTAGCGAATATTGGTAGCAATAGCGGTATTGCACCTAATACTATAAAGACATCTAGGGTCCGCTTTGCATGTAATGAAAAGCTTGTTCGATTAAAGGCATTATCTTTGAATATATGCAGTTTACTACCTAGGATATTCATGCGTAGTCTCCTCTTTAAGTGACCTTAGCTCACTGAACCAAGCTATAGTCACCGCTAGCCCTTCTTCCAAACTTGTTAATGGTTCCCATCCTAGAGCTTGCTTTGCTCTAGTTATATCGGGCTTCCGCTTAGTTGGTTCGTCCTCTAAAGCTGGTAAAAATTTAAGATCAGAGGATGAACCAACTAATGCCTTAATTAGGTTTGCCAGCTCTAATAGCGTCCTCTCATCGCCCGATCCGATGTTTATTGGCTTTACATCGATGGAATCAGAAATAGCCGCAAGATAAAGGCCCCGAACCAAGTCATCTATAAAGCAAAGGCTGCGTGTACGTAATCCATCGCCATAGATGGTCATCGGTCTGCCTTTAAGTGCCTGGTTCACAAAGTTAGGTATAACCCTGCCATCATCTGGACGCATAAATGGCCCGTAGGTATTGAATATCCGCACGATCCTCGTATCTAGTGAATATTCATTTGAAAACGCCGTGGTAAGGGATTCAGCAAAACGTTTCCCCTCATCGTAACAGCTGCGTACTCCAACCGGATTTACATTTCCCCAGTATTGTTCCGGTTGCGGATGTAGCTTTGGGTCACCATAAACTTCTGAAGTTGAGGCCAATAGGAAACGCGCTTTATTGTCCACCGCAAGTTTAAGCAACTCATATGTGCCGGTACCATTAATTATCAGGGTGTCAATTGGCCGTTTTTGGTAATGAATAGGGCTTGCCGGGCTTGCCAAGTTGAAAACATAATCAATGCCACCAATTGCTAGCGGTACCCGTATATCATGTTTAATAAAATGAAAGCCCTTTCTTCCCATTAGAGTTGCAATACTGTCCAATGTCGAGGTCATTAGGTTATCGACACAGATAACCTCAAAACCTTTTGCTAGTAGTAAACGGCAAAGATGCGACCCAATAAAACCCGCTCCTCCTGCGATAAGTGCTTTCATTAATACGTCACCAAACTCCCATCGGTTTTTGCAAACTTAATAGCCTTTTTAAATGCCACCATGCTGATTGGCAGGATGATTAAGGAAAATAGCGCCAACGCAGCGATGTCTGGAAGTAATGCCATGAAAGAAAACCCCTGTAATACTGCATGTCGCATCGCCCTTAGCGCGTAAAATATCGGGAACAAGTAGGCCATCTTCTGCAGCCAGACCGGCAGCACGGTTATCGGGAAAAAGGTCCCTCCGACGAAGCTCGAGAAGGTTCCAAATAGCCAGTTAATCGGGTCTCCGCGTTTGAGCACCATAATAAAGCTGGCTGAAATTATCCCAAGCCCGCTAAATGCGGTTACTGTAAGAATAAGCACGAGCAATGCACCTGGAACGTTGGCCTTACTTAAGTTAACGCCAAAAAGCAACGAGCCAAGGGCGAGGTATAAGATCACGTCAAAAGCTGTCATTAGAAAATCCCACAGAGAGGCCATGACGATAATCCCCGAAACCTTAGTTGGAGTGATAAGCATTGCTTCAAGCGTCCCCTCTGACTGGGCACCGCTAATTGTTGAAGAGAAGCTGCTAAGCCCGGTTCCTAAGAAGCTGGAGAACGCTATGCCTATTAAGACAAAAGAAAAGTAATCCCCCCCATACTCCTTAAGTTGAAAGCCGACCGATTTACCAATGAGTTTTGAGAGAAAGAAAAAGGTGGCGATCGAAAATAATATGCTGAAGAGGTTCATCAAGAAAGAAAAGCGGTAGCTTACTTCAGATTTAAAGTCTCGCTTTAAAAAGGCTATGATTTTACTTAGCATCAGTTTGATCGGCCTCCTTTAACCAGGTCGATGAATAAGTCTTCCAGACGGCATTGCTCCTTGTAACACGAAACAACTCGACCGCCGCCGGCCACGATTTCACCCAGAAGTTTCGAAACACTATCGCCTTCCCGCGTTTTTACCTCAAGCCTCCAGCTTCCATTGCCATCGATGTTACTCAGAGATATATCATGAAGGCTTTCGCGTAATGCCGCCTTGGCCAGCCATTTATCGGATAATCCTTTTGTCTCAACTATATACTTGTCTTTTTGTGTGACCTTTTTTCTCAGCTCACCAACCGAACCAACAAAAATTACCCTGCCGCCGTCCATTATCGCGATCCTATCGCAAAGCTGCTCGGCTTCCTCCAACCGGTGGGTGGACAAGAAAATCGTTTTACCCTGATCATCAGCGAACCTTTTCCTGATAAGTTGCTTGACGCCTAACGCCGTTATTGGATCAAGGCTTCTGGTCGGCTCGTCCAGAAAAAGGATTCTTGGATTAACAAGAAGTGCCCGAGCGATTCCAAGTTTTTGTTTCATGCCGCTCGAAAAACTATAGAACATGTTATCGGCTGCGTCGGTTAGACCAACTTGCTCCAGCGCTTCGCTCACTGCTCGCTTTAATCGAGCCCGGGGAACGTTGGAGAGAGCGGCGAAAAACTCAAGGTTTTCGCGGGCTGTAAGACGCCAATAAAAGTTTCTCTCATCCGCCGTGGCCAGGCCGATAAGGCGTTTGGCTTTATCTTCCTCTTGCAAAATATCAACCCCACCGATCAATACCCGCCCGGATGTCGGTCGAATAAGCGTACAAAGCATTTTTATAAGTGTCGTCTTCCCGGCACCGTTCGGCCCAAGAAGCCCGAAGACCTCGCCTTCGTTAACCTTAAGGCTGACTTCATCGACAGCCGTCAACTCACTTTTCAACGGTGATTTGGATACAACCTTAAGTAAGCCTCGCGGCGGGTAAAATATTTTGATTAACCGCTCAGTCTCCACTGCGTAAATTGAAATCGCCTCGCTCTTCCTGGTATGGATACCGAATGCCTAATTTAAGGTGAGCCAGGAAACAGAAATACCCCTTCTTGTTCGCAATAAAACACTGCGAAAAACGAGGCCACTGCTAATCTATGCTGCTAGATATGACAATAACCACCTAAACAACCATTTATTATTTTTATATTGAGGGTAGACCCACAAGCCAATCTTAGTATCCCATTCCAGCGTCCTTTAACCGGGCACTGAAGGCATAGGATATGTATAGCTTAGCTAAAATATCAGTAAAGGTAGCTGGCGACGCAGCTCATGGTACTTAGCTTGCAGGGCAAATATGGATTGGAGAGCTTCAAATCATCAAGTTATTGATAACCGTTAATGCGCCATCCAAATTAGAGGTAACCAGTTCGAAACAAGGTACGCTGGTTACAATTTCAACAATGGAGTCGAGCACCGCCCCTTGATCAGCGCCGAGATGGGTCATGTTTAATACGCTTCCTGCCGCTATAAGTCGTGCGATGGTCTCATTTTCGGTGATTTCTTTAAGGTCTGTTTTTTCTGTTGGCTGGTAGTTGGGAAATACAATATAGCGAATATTTGCAGGTAAGCGTTCTTGGTAAACCGAATTCTTATCGATTTCAATGAGGCATTTTTTCTCGCGTGTGATGAAGATGTCTCCGCGGTTTCTGCCAACTTTAAGGTCTGAGAACTTGTCGATGACATCCTTGCCAAGGAAGACGCTCCTCGGGAAAGAAGATACGGTTAGGTTAGAAGGGTCGATAAGACACACCTCATCAGATAAAAAGCTATACCCAGCCCTTGTTAGCGCAAGAACAAGGGTCGTTTTACCGCTGCCGGAGCCACCGGGGAAAATTATTCCTGCCTCACCTTTGGCAACGGCGCCGGCATGAAATTGTAAGAAATCGCCAAGGTTAGCCAACACAAAAGAGAAAACCGTAAAGTAGGCGGTTCTCAGCAGCTCATAAAAGCCCAGGCCGCTTTTTACCTTGTACGATCTCATCCCGTCTGAACTCGATGGGGTTAATAAGGCAATAGGCCACGTATCAAAAGAAAAACTTTTTAAACCGGAACGAACGGAGGCTGTAAGATACCGCTTCTTACCTGAAAGCTCTACTGCTAAATCTGCCTTGCCTTCTTTTCCGCACATAAAATGCGCGAAGATATGATTCAGCGCATGTATCAAGTCTTTGCTCTCGGCTATAACCTCTACGGAAATACCATAAAAGTTGTAATTAGTTGAGGCACCGGGCTCTCTCCTTAAAATCTCTCCTCTTTGTTGAATAGCTCCCATTCAGAAACCTTTCGCATGAACTTGTCTATGACACATGTGCCTAGTGTAATCTGATAAGATCAAATAGTCGCATGGCATCAACTGGCTCTTCTTTTATAAGCCAACCCTCGCCACGTTTATCCTGATTTTGGCACGCACGTGCAGGGGCAAGCGTGGTTTGATGACACAGATAGGCCCCTAAAGCGTAGACGGCTTCTGTTGATTCTGTGGTATTTTGGATCGAATTTTTCCTCATCATATGTAACAATTTTTGGAGCTTCATACGCTCTTTTCACACCATCACCTCCCTCTGTTAAGTCTAGTTATTTCTCATGTGCATAAGTGCCATGCGACTATTTGATCCTGCCGGCACCATTACCGGTAAGATAACTTTCCGACACCGTACGTTACCGATATCGGCTCCTTCAGAAGGTACTCCGGGGTTATATCAACTAGCCCGCTTACCGCATTTTCGTATTCGGCTACGTCCATGGCCTTACCCGAGATGGTCGAATCGCATATAAGACTTACACCGTCTATCTCAACGCGTACCCAGGCATGCACATCAGACATGCCATCCAACCTATTAGTCACACCGACAATCAGTTCCGACGCAATCCCGCACCTTTCAAACAAGGCCTGTAAAAGCGAAGCCTGGTTCTTGCAATCACCGACGCCAAGCCTGATGATATGTGAGGGATGTGTCCATATGCTCGGTGAATAATATCCGATATTCTCATAAACGTGTGCAGCTATAGCCTCGACCTGGCCTCGTAAATCCTCATACTTGCCTTGAATGCTGGTGGCAAGATCATCGATAACCCTCGGTTTAGGCCTCGTCAAACTGCTCGTACGGATCGCTGCCCTAATGAAATACGAGGTAATCCCAGCTAGTAAATAGGCGATAATCTGTTTAAATGTATTGCTCTTTCTACCAGCACATCTACTATTCAACTGACAGATAAGCCTAAAAGTATTTTTCAGCACGGTAAATGCCTTTTCTTTGCACCTGAGTTTTCCGCCTAGACATCTAAGACGTTGGAGTTATGCTCAAAATTAGAGTGTTGTAAACGTATGCGAACCGGTGATTGCCAATACACCATGGATGTGAATTTAACAGTACAAGGGGTGAGCGTAGCGCTACTGGCCGCTTGAAGTGGCTTTTTATTCGAAAGTTTTAAATAGAGGCATTTATAGATTAAATGCTTCAGCCGACAGCAAAATCTGTGAAAAATGAAAGTGCCTCAAATGCTTTGCTATTCCTGTATCTATAGGTAAAG
>NZ_PFNG01000038.1:17870-27623 GCF_002791875.1 Candidatus Aquicultor secundus
TTCAGCAAAAGCGGTGTTAAGCCACCTTGGGATATTTGAGTGAAAAACCGATAACCTCATGTGCTACGCGCTCGATATCGGATTCCTTCAGTTCGGGAAACATCGGGAGCGACACGATCTCTTCCGCCACCTTTTCAGTGACCGGGAAATCGCCCTTCTTATAACCGTATCCCTTGAGTGACGGCTGCAGGTGAAGCGGTACCGGGTAATGAATGCCTGTTTCTATCCCCTGCCCGGAAAGGTACGCCCTCAGTTTGTTACGCCCATCGACACGCACGACGTAGAGGTGGTAAACATGGTCGCCCGAATGGTGTGAGGCGCGGACCGGCGGGACAACGGCTGAGTCCCTGAAGAGACAATCGTATATTCTGGCGTTATAGCGGCGTGCTTTATTCCAGCGGTCGAGGTATTTAAGCTTAACACTTAAAACCGCAGCCTGGACCCCATGCAGGCGGCTACAGAAACCGGGCTCGACATGACTGTACTTATCAACCTGGCCGTGATTTCGAAGCAGCATAACGCGCCCCTGAATAGCCTCATCGTTGGTCACAACGATGCCGCCATCTCCGATTCCGCCAAGGTTTTTGCTTGGATAGAAGCTAAAGCAGGCGGCATCGCCAAAGCAACCGACGCGGCTCCCCCTAAGTCTGGCGCCGTGGGCCTGGCAAGCGTCCTCAACGACCTTTAACCCGTGTTTGGCGGCAATGCGCATAACCTCAACCATATCGGCGGGCTGACCGTACAGGTGTACGGGGATAATCGCTTTGGTTTTTTTGGTGATCGCGCCTTCAAGCTTGGATGTGTCCATAAGATACGTATCCTCGTCGATATCCACAAATACGGGGCGGGCGCCGCTCATAACAATCGCTTCGACAGTGGCGATAAAGGTGTTGGGTACGGTGATGACCTCGTCGCCCGGGCCGACTCCGAGGGCGCGCAGCGCAAAATGAAGCGCATCCGTTCCCGAGCCCACGCCGGCGGCAAAACGTGTGTCACAAAACGCGGCAAACTCATCCTCAAACGTTTTAACCGTATCCCCCAGCGTAAATCCGCCCTCGGCAAGAACCTGGGTAATCGCCGCCTCGATTTCGGCGCTTAAAAACGAGTGTTGGCTTTTTAAGTCGACAAACGGAATCTTTTCGAAAGTATTTTTCGTGCCCGACATGTGGTCCCCTTTCCGTATCGCAGGTTTTAGATGCGCACACGCCTATGCGGCTATATCCCACGGATGCTTTAGCAGCACCAGGATCTCCCTTTCGACAAGCTCTTTGATGAATTCTTCGGTTTCTTTACGTATCTGGCTTTCCGGCTTTTTGCTTTTAGCGGTAAGCGCTTTGATGATTTCGCGCAGCTCGTGCTTGCCATCGGATAGCTCCCATATCTTTGTTCCGGTGGCATTTAAAACAAAGAGCCTTCTGTCTTTTGACTGGACTATCAGGGTTTGCCCGTCAATAACACAGGATGCCGAATCTATCCCGCGCAGCGGGTAGCTGCTCAGACTAATTCTTTGTTTTGCTTCCACAGTAACCTCTCTTATCGTAAGCCTTAGATTGCAGTGGGCCACGTTCAAAGCTTAAAATCGCTGCCTACATTTTTCCCCTAAGTCGGATAAATAAATCACGTAGGCGCTAAAAAAGCCCCGTGTTGGTGAATAATTTAGGCGATCATTCCCGTGTATTAATTACCTGTATGGCTGCTATCAGATAATAGACCGTGGCGGCATAGCTCTTTGGCGCATAAGCTGATATCGTTCATTACCCCCTGGGGATCGGCCTCGTACTCGGATATGACCGCATTAACGATATCCAAGAGACTGTGGTCGCCGTCCCACAAGTGCCATGCCATGAGGGCCGTTGCGTTGAGCATATGAAGCCTTTGGGTGCGGGGATTGTAGATAACCCCCTCCTCGTTAACGACCCTGAAAACAAGGTCCGGGTTTCGGATAAGCCTGGTCGATTCCTCCATGGGTCTCTCCTTTCCATTAACTTAATTCCCCTTTAAGGACGGATTAACGCGTGGGCTCGAAGATTTTTAAGACGGGTAGTTTTTACAAGCCGTCACTCGGGTAAAGAAAGAGCAGCATTCGCACTAGCGAAAAGGAGGAGTTCAATGAGTGGGGGGCATATGGCTAGAAAAACAGGTGAACGAGGCAGGCGGTGGTACTTTTGGATCTGGGTTATCACCAGCATCTTTATACTTGTAGCGCTTCTAGCGGGTCTTGGATATACCGAGCTATCGCATGCTGATAATAGAGGGGTCTTTAAAACGGCAAAGCTTGCCCTCGGGATACAAGGAAGCCTCAACGGCGCGGTTATGGAGAATTATCCAGGAAAGCGGCCGGCAAAGAATCTTGAGATTAGCGTCGACGGCAAAAACATCGAGCCGGTAAAATCCGGTTTTTTTGCGGTCAGGAACCTGCCGACCGGCATACATACGGTTATTATCAAAGGGAAAGGGTATGAAAAAGTAGTTAAAAAGATTGCCGTGGATAAAGGAATCAACGAGGAATCCTTTAGCCTGTCGCTAACGCCGGTTGAAGCGGCAAACCGCTGGATGCAGACGAAAAAAGAGAACAAATACGAGGATACTTACTCGTACCTGCACCCGGATGAGAAGGCCCGGATTGAAAAGACGCGCTACGTTCAGTATAAGAGCAAGCTACAGAAGCAGTATAATGTCTTGCTGAAAGACTTTATCGTTCATACCCCCAGGTTCGTCGACACATGGAAGCACCCGGGTACCGGTAATGTTTATAAGGATATCGCGATTATGAAAGTGGACGGCGTTATTACTGCAAACCATATAGCGCCAATAAAGAAAAGCTGGAACGTCTATGCGCAGAATGTTAAGGGACAATGGATGTTTCTCTCCGCTAACTAACGATTAAAATCTAAAATGGCCGCTCTAATCGCTTTGATATGCCGGCGGCCATTTTAGTAATCCAGGCCCGAAGCGCGGGGCTTATGTAGTCCTCGCGCTTCGGATCCCATGAACACTTACTCTTGATTATCAGCTACTCCGCATTGTGTGGATGTTGAATTGCTTGTATTTGACTGCGTAACGGTGCTCGTTTGAGTAATTGTGTTCGTGCCGGTATTGGATGCAGTAGCATTGCCGCTAACAGCAAACGCGGTGCCGATATTGTTCACGCTGATAGGAGCCGTGTTCGTTGCGCATCCCGAGCAAGAACGGGCAGTCGAGTCGTTGTTTCTTATGGACGTGAGCCCGACGTTACCAACGGCAACCGCAGGACCGGTTGTTGCGCTCACATAATTGCTGATTGTGGCCCTTTGGGTTACACAAGCATGATTTGATTGTGTCGGGCAGCATTTCGGTTTTTCGGGCCTTACGGGACAGCGGGCAAAAGCCATTCCGGTCATGCTGAGTACCAGCGCCAGCGCCAGTAGCACTACTAAGAGTTTCTTCAAAAAGTTCACCTCCTTTCGTAGATAAAACCTCAAACTTGCAAACTTGGTTTGCTGCGGAGCATTGAAGGTTATTGCCAATCACAAATCGGTTCAAACAAATTTATTCCGATAATTCTGATAGGTTTGTTTCCTCGGGCCGCGGCGTTCGAGCAAACACATATCAATATCTTGGATTTACGCAGGTAATAGTGCCAATTGCCAAAATTGGCCATACTATCCTTAAGGTCAGGTTGTTACTATCCTTAAGGATAGTAACCGCAGCTCAATACTGTGGTATTTTCTCTTTGGCAGACTTGGGGGATGTATGAAGTTGCCGGCTAAACGGCTGAAAATGGCCTCCTTTAGAAGCCTCGCAGCACGTAAGCTTATTCATGGTGCCCATGATCAGAAAAAGGGCCTTGCGGCCCTTCTTCGTTTTTGAGTTTCTTTATGTATTCTACAAGGTCTTAATCGTTTAGCGCTTCAATACCTTCCATGGTTTTACAATTAGCGTAAGCTTGATCCATCCAGTGAGTATGCTGAACAAGATCACCCATAGCCATAACGGCAAGCCGATCGGGTGATAATCGCTTGCAGTATATGCTGCATATGCAATGTTGTCCTGATTTCCACCGAGCTTAGCACCCCCGCTATCGCCATTTGCCGATGGCGCAGTGACGTCCCCGCCTGGGGAGCCGTTCTTGGCGTCCGGGTTTGCTTGCACCGTCGCATCTTGGTTATCCGTAGACTGAGCGGCGCTGCTTACCTGACCGCAATCGCTTGTTGGGCACTCGTTGGCCGGGTTAAACCCGATCAAGATTACATTGTCGGTTCTGTTTGGTTCCGTCGAGCCCGTCTTTGCAACGGCATAGCCGCTTATTGCCGTCGCATCGCCCTTATTGAAGATGTCTGCATCATGATCATTGACCGCTACCTGGTCGTTTCCAAAGATATTCTTTGAAATCGCGGTGGAATTCACCCTATTAAGCGGGGCTTTATCCCCAGTAGCTGTCGTATCTCCTGTTTGGGCTTTTGCCTCCTCGTTTGCCTGTGCCTTTATGGCGTTGTTGCGCTCTATCGCGGGTTTTGTGCCGTCCGCCAGTATGTCTTGTTCGAGGCACCCCGTCACCGATATCAGCGCTTCCGTCATGGCGCTCGTGGCGTAAGCGTAACCGCTAAACGCCTTGGCATCGCCATCGTTTTCGATCTGGTTATCAGATGAGTTGAGGGCGGTAGCCGATCCATCCGGCTTGCCCGCAGTCACGTCGGCGATTGCGACAGCATCCGACTTGCTGCCGATCGTGTTAACGGAAACTGTGCCCACCGACACAGCATTCCCGGCCGACGTATCCGACGACCCCATGAGGCTCGCCCATATATCATAGACGATATCGATGACAATCGTACCATCCAGCAACGGTTTCACAACCATGGCTACCGTAGTAAGCGTTGGCGATAGGTTAATCTTGTTACCCATCATGGTATTCAACGAATTTGAGTTTCCGCTTGCCGATGTCGCCAACCCGTTATTCTTGATGGAGTTGCCTGCGTCATTAAGGGCTATCGCCTCCCCATCCGCCTGCTCGCCATGGTTCATGAGAGACGGCTTGGCGGAATCGCCGATCGCAGTTGCCGACGATGTGTTTGCGATAGAATTATCCGCCATCGTACCAAACGCATCCGCATCTCCCGTCGTGGAGTTTGCTTTACCCAGTATCTGCGCCCAGAAGTTGTAGATAATATTGATTGTTACGTTGGAGCCCACCATATTATCGAGAAGGTCGATCTCGCTTGTAATAATCGGCGAGATGAAGATATCGTTGTTCTTCATCAAGTTTAACGCCGCGGCATCGCCGGATACACCGACCGCCCGGCCATCGTTTGCGATCTGGTTACCTGTATCGTTTCCGGCAACTGCGCTTCCATCCGAGTACGAGCCGCTGCCCGATGCGGTAGCCGCCGGCGCATCGCCGATAGCCTTCGCATTGGTGGAATTGTCGATGTTATTATCAACATCGGCTCCAATTGCCGCGGAATCTCCGGATGTGGCGCTCGCAACACCCGTGATCATCGCTATGAATTTGTAGATCAAATTTACCGTTACGTTCGAGTTGATGATATCGCCGCAGACGTTGATGATCGCTTTCACGACGGGCGCCATCTCAATGTCGTTTCCCTGCATATCGTTGCCCGCGTTCGCCAAACCAGTTGCGGCAAGCGCCGTGCCGGTATTCGCTATTGAGTTATCGCTCCCATTAGTGGCGAGAGCGCTCCCGTCGTAAATACCGCCCGCCAACGACGACCCCGCATCGCCTTTCGCAAAGGCTTTGTCGGTGCTGTCGAGCGAGTTATCGGCATCCAATCCAAGAGCGGCGCTGTCCCCGGTTTTTGCCGTAGCCAAACCGGCTACCACCGCCAGGTAATATAACGAAGCTCTTACGGTAATACTTGAATTATTATCTATCTCACCGTATCTACCCACGGATACCGTAACGTCCGAACTAATCCGTGCGGTGTTACCGTCCATGGTGTTGTCGGCCTTCGCCTGGCCCGTATATGCGTCGGCTGTTCCCACGTTACCGACCAGCTTGGTCACACCGTTTTGCGCATACGCCCCACTGTCGCTTGGATCGACAGGCTCGCCCGAGCCTCCTACGGCAATCGCCTGCGAGGTTCCGCCGACGCTGTTGGTAATCTGCGTACCTCGTGAATCCCCCTGCCCGGTCGTCGCCTTGGCCTGGCTATCCACGATTACATTTACATCCTGGTCGACGGTGACCTGTATCGGATCGCTGCTTTGTTGGATCGGGGTCGACCTTTGTCCAGTTCGGGGCGCTTGTATATACTCGGAGCTATCGTAATACCTATCAATTTCGCCTGCGGGCTCAGGATCTCCCGTTGGCTGGATACAATACGTGGGTTCTGAGTTTTGGCTATCCGCCTGCATTTGCGAAGAAACAGGCTGTTCCGCTTGGGTCACGGCCTGCGTTGTTTCGTCCGCTGTATCTGCTAATGCGGGCAATCCGGATAGGCTGATCGCAAGGCATAAAGCCACCAAACAGGCTAAAATCCTCTTCTTTATCACCGGTTCACCCCCTTTCGCTAAGTCATAAACTTTTAGCGCTCTCTACGTTAATCCCTTACCAGTGATATTCAATCCCATGTAATTAATCTTTGTATAAATCTTTGTATAAATCTTTGTTTAATCTGCGTATTGAATTGGTTTGGGGGAGGACTCGGTCCTCCCCCAAATTACTGTTTGTTAGTCCGCCATCAAATCTACGCAAATATCAATAGTCTTGCTTGACATTGCGCCTCTGAAGATATCGACTGCGACATAGTTGTCTGCAAGGTTTGTTGCAACAGCCGGGCCGCTTTCGGCGTTAGCATCGCCTGTGTTGGATACGTTTATTGTGCTTGTGTTGGTAGCACAGCCGTCATTGCAAGCTTTTGCCTTATCATTCTGATCGATGATTGTGGCTGAAGCATTACCAGTTGCGTTGGCATCGCCGGTTGTAGCATCAACATCGTTGTCGATGCCGATGAACTCACAGATATCGCCATCGATAACAGCCGGGCAGCAACCGCCGCAGATATCGCACTTGCCGTCGTTGTTCCCATCCGTGAATGAGTGGCTTAGGCCAGTAGCGCCGTCGCACTCAAACTCGCCGCTTACGCATACATTGCAATCAGCTGTAGCCTCAGCATCCTCGGTGATGGTGTTCTCCACCGAGTTGTTTGCCTGGTTCAGAGCGTTTGCAGGATTGGTATACGCATCCGCGGTACCATGGTTGATGACGTCTTTTGCGCTTGTGTTGGTAGCACAGCCGTTCTCGCCACATGAATCGGCCTCAGCTGAACCGCCGGCACAGGTCAGGCTTACATTACCGGTCGCGTTCGCAACGCCGGTTGTAGCATCAACATTGTTGTGAAAGAAGATATGCTTGATGATATTCCCTTTGACTTCAGCACCACCTTTAAAATTGCTGAGGTTGCGCTCGTTTATCCTGCTTGCAAATGCAAGACTGCTCATGCCGAGCAATAACGCCATCGCTAAAGCTATAACTAGGAATTTTTTCATTAAATTTCACCTCCTTTCATCAATCGTATCTTGCTAAACTTGCTAAACTTGCCGGATTTCTATGCTCTACAGTTTCCTGTTGAAGCCTTAGTGATCTCTATTGCTCTTTATTGGTCTTTTATATCCGCGACGACTCCTTCAACTGCGCTGACGATCTTCCTTGACGAAGAGCCCTTGATGACGTAAGCATCGATCAGGGCCTCCGCCCCGTGCGCCACATCCTCAACCGAGTTAAATATCGAGAGGACGATGACTTTAGCCATTGGATCCAGCTCCTTGATTTTAGAGAGCCCTTCCAGCTTGTCCTTATCCACCGAGCTAAGGCCGATCAAAACAACGTCCGGCCAGGTGGCCTCATAAAGCAGGATGGCCTGCTCAAGCCTTGAGGCCCGCCCCACAACATGGATGCCGTGTGAGCCTAAAAGCTTGCTCAGCAGGTTCTGGAAGACGGTATCCTCATCAACTACTAATGCCTTAATCATATGGATCCTCGTGTGGCTTCGCTTCTCCAAACAAATACTCATAATAGTTAACTGCTCGTGTTCCTTAGTTCTATGCTACTACCCGACCGGCGAACTTACTTCCGTCTTTGGGTCAGTGTTTAACTGTCCTTGTGGCCAGTATTTTCTTAGTACGATGTCCCCCTAATGAAGGGCCGGCGGAGCAGACCTGCATATCGATCCCGCATACAGTCCCACACCCGTTAGCGCAAGCATCGCGCCTATCAGGTACCAGTTGTACTCCATTCCTGTAAAAGGCAGCCTTTTTCTCGGAATTTTGGGACGGCTGGTCGTTGTCACAAGCTGCTGTACCGATGTTGAAGTAGCGCTTGCCAAAACTGCCGTCATGCCAACCTGCGTTGTGGTCGTCGTAGGTGCTACGGTCAAACTCGTTGCTCCCGCTACAGTCGTGCTTGTCGTACCTTGTCCCGCCGTCGTGCTTGTCGTACCTTGTCCCACGGTCGTGCTTGTTGTGGCAGGTGCGGTGGAGCTTGTTGAGTTCGGCGTCGTTACCTGCGTTGTGGTCGTGGGCAGTTGTGTGGTCGTCGACCGTTCGGTCTCAGGCACTTTAAACTCAACGTTCATAAACGCTTTTTTGCCGTTAACAACCACGTCCGCCGATGCGAATATAGTTACATCGCTGTTCTTTATCTCAGAGAGCGGAATTGAGTAGCTATGGTTGTTATCCGATTTAGAAATCAGGTACTGTGTCCTACCATACGACATCGCGCTTGTGACTCCGCCCGGGTTACCCCTGAATATAATTACGGTGAAGTTCAACTTGTAGCCGCTGTCAGTTGAAAAAACAACTGACAGGTTGGACCCGTCATTGGATACGCTCACACTGCCCACCGTCAGCGATTCACCCTTGGCGTTATCAACCGAGAGCGGGGCGGACGAGCCGGCAAGCACTCCCCCTAAACCAACCAGCGATGCGATTAAGTACGCAACGGCCGCCAGTGCAAAAATTCTCCTAAGGTTCCGCATATTCTTCCTCCTTCCTGCTTATGCCTTACCTTTGCTTCCTAAACCACCCGTTGTCCTCAAAGAAACAGCGCATCACCTTCAAGAGCAAAACAAAGGTTTATGTATTTGTTCCATAAAAAAGGACTTATAATTCCAAACTTAGGGTTAGTATTTAACCGGCCTTTAGGCTAGGTTTAGCAGGTAGAGCCGCAATGCGGCCTTTAAAATAATTAATGGGATACGTGCCCAAAAGAGTCGCTTGATTGTTATGCCACCGTCGAGCGGTATGCCGCTTTGGCGGCTTCGACCCTGTTTTTAACGCCGAGCTTGTGGAAGATGTTGCGGATGTGAAACTTGACCGTGCTCTCCGAAACATAGAGTGTCTTACTGATCTCGGCGTTTGAAGACCCGTTTGACAGCAGTTTCCAGACTTCTTTTTCTCGAGGCGTCAGGCGGTCTGAAACTTTTGTGTTCTGCCTGGCCAGGGGGATAACTTTGCCGGTTAGCTGGGGGGATATCGGGTTGAGGCCATCCGCGGCTTGGCGGACCGCCTCCACGAGTTCGGTTCCCCCAACATTTTTAAGCAGGTATCCGTTCGCACCGCTCTCAAGCGCCCGGACAACATAGTACTCGTCGTCAAACCCCGAGAACATTAAGACCTTGGCGTTTTTGTTGCGCATCCTGATATTTTTCATCGTAGTGATGCCATCGCTGTCGGGTAATTTTACGTCCATAATGATAACGTCGGGCTTGGCGTAATCGACGATCTCCATCGCACGCTTTCCCGTCGATGCTTCCC
>NZ_PFNG01000038.1:27644-30338 GCF_002791875.1 Candidatus Aquicultor secundus
CCCATCACTGTGTCTCCCTCGTGCTAAGTTTCTATTACAACGTATTACAACGTGCCCTTATATCGGAATACTGAAGGTTATACAAGTACCCCTATCCAACTGGCTATCGATGTTAAATGTGCCGAAGAACTGCTCTACCCTGTCCCTCATACTTGCCAGACCGTACCCGCCAAGGCCCTGGGCTCGCCTGCTGCGGGCGCCCGCGTTAAAGCCCACTCCATCATCCTCAACGCTACAGAAGAGCGTGGCTTCACTAAACGAAATGCTGACTACAACCTGTGTGGCCTGGGCGTGTTTATAGACGTTATTGAGCGCCTCCTGGATGACCCTGAAGACGTTAATCTCGTATACCTCAGGCAGTTCCGCTTCTTTCGACTCAATGGTAAGCTCCACTTTGATCCCGGTACGGGATGAGAATTGCTTTGCGTATGCTTTAACCATGGTGGCAAGCCCCTTCTTACTGATGCATTGGGGCTTGAGGGCGTAGATCGAGGAGCGTAGTTCCTGCAGGCACTGGCCGAGGATGGATTTTAGCGATGCCAGTTCGCGCTTTGCCTCGGCTGAGGCTATCAAATCTTCGAGAATATCGGCTTGCAGGAGCGCGCTTGAGAGCGCCTGAGCCGGTCCGTCATGCAGGTCAAAGGCCAGCCGTTGTCGATCTTTCTCAAGAAGCCTGGTGACATCGCACAATGTTTTTCTCACGTTTTGTTTCTCGGCTTCGAGTTGTTCCGACTTTCTAAAAAGCGCCGATATGAGGTTCGCCGCAACCGAGTCCTCAAGAACATCTATCAAGAAATCGACCCGTCTCTCCAGGGTTCTTTTATCGAACTGCCCGAGGGGCAACAGCTGAATCTGCTCCTTGTACGCCTTGGATAATTCGTCTTTTACAAGCCAGTAGTCCTTCTCGCTAAGCAGGAGAACGTGTGATGACAGCTCTTCACACCCGGCAAAGCCCCGGGCCATGCTTAGTTCCACCGCAAAACCGCGATCCATTCTTTCCAGAACAAAGTGGATCCTCTGCTTAAAATATTCCAGCAACTCACCGCTCACGGCTCCTTGTAGCGATTCTGACCACTTGTTAAGCGCGGGTTCGGATACCGTTTCCAACTTTGAAGCGACCTCATTTAGCGACAGCAATGTTTTCTCCACCTACCGATCCGCCTTTCGCTTTGTTGATACGTTCAGCGAGCAAACCTAAACTGTGCTCGAGACCCATGTTTGCTATCCTTTGCGCCCATTGTTTACCCGTTTCCACCAAGCCTAAACAAGGTGGAAAAGTTTGCATTTGAAATCAGCGCATAAAACCCTTCCTACGTCGGCTAAGGGTTTAGGATATTGCTGGTTAAAAACCTAAAATAAAAAAGAGGCCTCTCGGCCCCCTTCATATTTTTGCATTGTATAGCGAATTATATATTTTTATGAATATACTTTTATGCTTACGCTCTTATGATGATTGTTTTTGCTCGGTAGTCTGCGGCTCTTCTTTTGTATCCGTCGCTTTTTTAAGCTCGCGTATACCCTGCCCGACTGCTTTCCCGATCTCAGGAAGTTTCTTGGGACCGAAGATAACGAGCACGATTACTAAGATAACTATCAGCTCAGGAACACCTAAACCAAACATGATCTATCGCAACCTTCCTTCTGTCGTAACTGTTTTATTAACCATAGCACTAATTATGCCCAAAAGCAGCTTAAAATAATAATTCGGCGGTGTATTAGTCGGACGCGATACTGCTGCGTTTTCTCCCGGCTAATTTCTTGTCATTGGCCGACAGGTAGTAAAGAGTATGGAGCAACTGCTGGACCGGATCGGTATTATGAAGCTGTACGCCCGCCGGCACGTTGATGAGCGCCGGGGTGTAGTTCAGGATAACCGAAACACCCCCGTCGATCAGCATGTCCGCTACTTCTTGGGCCGCAAACGGCGGTACCGCGATGATGCCGATCTCGATACCTGCATTCCTGGTGATGTGCGGCAAGTCGGCGATGCTGAACACCTCAAGGTGCCTGATGGTCTTGCCTATCTTCTGCGGATCGCTGTCGAATATTGCGGCGATGTGAAAACCGTGCTGGAGCAACCCCTCGTATGAAGCGATGGCCGAGCCTAAGTTGCCCGCCCCGACAAGGGCGATTTTATGGGGCTCATCCGAGCCCAATATCCGCTGGATATGCTGGATCAGGGTCTCGACATCGTAGCCGACGCCTTTCTTGCCGAAGGTGCCGAAATAGGTAAAATCGCGCCTGACCTCCGCCGGATTGACGCCGCTTGAGAGACCGAGCCGCTCCGAAGAGATCGTTTCGATATTACTTTGTTGAAACTTGATTAGACAATTAAGATATGTGGATAGCCGCTCAATTACGCCTTCCGGTATATCGTTCACTTAAAAACCCCTCACATGTTTTTGCTTTATAGATTACGCCGGGCGCTTTAGATTCATTAAAGATGCATAAAAATACACCTAAAGATATATCGTATAAAGCTTCTTTGAAATAAAGATGGTCAGCCGATTATTATATTGTAACCAATGATACAAACTTTTTCTAGCTCCCGTATTAATTTTCTGCGAATTAGTTTAAACAGGCAGACGAGAAGCGGCCCGACTAGTACCGCGACATCCTATTTTCTGTGCATGTCGTTCTGAAGGAGCGATTAGCAATTGATTGTCATTCTGAAGGAGCGAAGCGACTGAAGAA
>NZ_PFNG01000095.1:0-4299 GCF_002791875.1 Candidatus Aquicultor secundus
GCTTGAGGTTAGAGGATCAGTGGATGACCAAATGCTAGTGAAGGCGGTAGTATAAATGAGCCATGGATGTTTCAACTAGAAATGGGATTGACTCTTCATCCTTTCAGTTACTTCTTTAAAGTGCGGCATTAAGCGTATCTTTGACATTCTGCCTCTTGGTAATTATAACATCAATCATGAGTAAATTACCGTAAGTTATAGTAATTATTGTAAATTATAGTAAAATCAAGGATAACTAAATGTGTCTAAGCCCAATATTATCAATGTTATACTTCACTGCCAGCGGGAATAAAATAGACGAGTTAAGTTAATAAATGGATGAAATTCTAAGGAGCCGACTCCGGCTCCTTTTATTATTGCAACGGTTGGGTATATGTTGGTAGTCGGAAATTAATAGTGGGAACTTGAAAATCACCGTAAAGGAGTAAGAAACATGAGCAGGATACGACAACTCGCACTTTTGGCTGCGGCGGCATATCTAGTTAGCCGCTTTATACCGAGGCAACACAAAGAAATGGGCGAAGCGCCGATGGAAGAGCATGAGGTGATGGCAAAAAAGCACAGGGGATCGGCAGCCTAGCTGCTGTCGCTTTGGATATAGGCGCGGCCAAGCGGCACAACCGATGGACTTATACTGGCCTAAAACTCTATCTGGCAACCCACGGTGCAATACTCGAATTGCTCCGGCATCTGCAGCGACACCTGCTTTATGCCTTCGAATCCGCTGCAGTGGATTGGTAATACCTTCTTGATGTTAAGCTTTTTAAGCTCCTGTATCGTCCTATCGATTTTCTTCTCGCCCGGACCGATCAGATGCAAGCCACCTATTACGCAGTATACGCCATCTACACCAGTGATCTGTTTAGCCACCTCCACCGTGTTTATGATACCAGAGTGGCTGCAGCCCTGGATTACCACCAGACCCATGGCGGTGTTGATGACTATGCCCATGTCATCATGCAGCTTGTCCTCCACCAGATTCTCGCCCTCTTTGCGTTTGAAGACCTTGACTTCTTCCCACTCGTGCTTTCTTGGTACCTGGCCGGTAGTCATCACGCCCCTTGCAAGCTTGATCGGCTCTGCATGAAACTCTACCTTGTGTTTTGTTGGATCGGGCGTGGGGCTGGTAATATCGTATTGCACCCCTTCTTTAGGCGAGAGGTATCTTTCACAAAATGCGTCCGGGTGGGCGATTATCCTGCCTCTTGCTTTCTCAAGCCCGCCCGTATGGTCGATGTGGCCGTGCGAGAAGACGATCACATCGATATCGTCCATGGTGTAGCCTAAAAGCCCCAGGTTGTGCTCCATGGCAATCCCGGTAACGCCGGTATCCACCAGGATTTTCGTATCTTCGGTCTCGATAAGAGCGGAAAAGCCATGCTCTGCAAGAAAGTTTCCCTGCGGACCGGAGAGGTGTTTGACTATCCCGCTGTCCGGGATAAACTCCATTATTGTATTGTCAACCAGGATGGTGAGTATGGCTTTGACGACCTCCAACTTTTCAGCCATTATTCAAGTTCTCCTTAAAATATCCGACTCGATTTTTCCAGGGATGCAGGGATGAAACCGTCCTCTAGAAAGTCAGGTTCATGTCGGCCTGCATAACCACATCTTTGTAATAGGTTGATGGATCGGCAACCTTTACCCCCTGCACCAGATCAGCCTCACTCATGCCAAATACAGATAGGTTAAGCGGGCACGCAAGAATAGTCGCTCCTTCAAAATAAAGCGTTTCAAGAAGCAGGCCGGCATCGGGAAGATCCATCGCCTCCATCCTTTTCATAACGGCTTCGCTTTCCTCTTTTGGCTGATCGGGCAGGCAAGTAAGCTCATTGATCTTCACCTTATGGACCGCATTTATGCCCCGTGAGCCGAAGAATATTGTAACCTTCGAGCCCGACCTTAAGAGGCTTAAAGCCGTCATCATCGCATTGAAAACCTGGCAGAGTTCATCGTGAAAGCACATGATTGAGACCCTTTTAGATACCTTTTGTTGAGTATCCATTTTAGATACCTCCTCTTTCCTTAAAGGCTTACTCAGAATAATGATTAACATCCCTCAGATGGAGCTTTCTGATCATAAATTACTATCAAAACCTTACTTAAGATAATGAAGCTTATGCAAAACATCGAACCACATACGGATTGCCGCGAAGGCTATAACCACGCCAAGCCCTTTTTTAAGGGCAGCGGCCTGGACCCTCTTGGTATATTTTGCGCCTATTCTGGCCCCCGGCATGGCCCCTATAACTACAGCGAGCGTTAGCAGATAAGGGACTTGTCCTGTTGTAAGCTTTCCAATTGCCCCAAATATTGATGCCGCGAAGGCTATTCCCAAAGTGCTCCCGATGGCGATCTTAGTCGGGACGCCTAAGAAATAAATCATAAGTGGTGTAAAGATGTAGGCACCGGGTGCGCCGACCATACCGCCAATAAATCCGATGACAACAGAGATAAGAAATGCCCCGATCTTATTAAATGTTACATCCTCCGGTGCAATGTCCTCACCCAACTCTGTCTTAGGCAACCACATGATTATCGCGGCGAAAGCGGCCATGAACGCAAAGATGACTAAAAGCGTTTCGCTTGAGGTGCTCTTGGAGTAGATTGAGCCTAACAGCGATGCAACGGCAGCGGTAACGCCCATAATTAAAACCAGATTTTTTGAAACGAGACGGTTCTTATTATGCGTAAGCACACCGATAAGAGCCGAGGCAAAGACGACGATGATGGTAATACCGGATACCGTCTTCATGGTGAGCGTTCCAACGCCGACTAATGGAGGGAGGTATAACAGAAGCGGCACAAGTATGATGGCACCCCCCAGACCTAAAAGACCTGAGAAAAACGCGCCAACGAGTCCTATTAAAAATAATGTTATGAGCAATCCCGGCTCAGCCATGTCTCCTCCATTCTAAAGTCGAACTCTAACCATAACCGATCTCTTGGTTAGAAAGTTACGACCCTATCGCTTTCTTTAATGATCGCGTGCATATCCTTTAGCCCACCTACAGGACAAGCTTGTGGCTCAAAACCCCTTATCTTCTTTGCGCACGTACCGCAACAAAGAACCTTGCCACCGAGGGCTTCTAAGTTTTTCATCATCCCCTTAACCGGAAACTGTACGGTGCTTATGTGCTCTGCTTCAACGCCGGGGCCGGTTAGGAAAACCTTAACATCATCGCCTGCCTTGATAACGTGCTCGCCGTACCTAAACGCGTTCCAGACGGTCTCGGGGTCGTTTGAGCTAATAATTATTCCGATCTTCATTAGTATTAGCGCCTCCTCGTTCCTGGATAAGTTCCCTTTTTAGTAACAGGACAGCAGGCTGGGGCTGGTAGGCTGCCCTTATATTGTTTCCTAAGTATTTTCAAAACATCCGGCACTACCGGGTCTACGAGAAAGTAGCAACGCAACCTTCCGTCGTTGTAGTAATCGATGAGACCATACCGCCTTAAAAGCGCTAGGTGTTGTGATATATTGGGCTGGCTTGCCTCAATTGATTCCTCAAAATCGCTTACGCATTTTACGCCTTCTTCGAGCTGCTCCAGTATCTCAATCCTTAAAGGATGTGCTATTGCCTTTAGCAACTCGATCCTTCCTCTTGCAGATTTCATGCTTATCCTATTCTCTCGGGGTGATAGAGCGTTTATATAATTAGGTAATAATATTATTATATAATTATGTATTACTGTCAAGAGAATAATTACTATACTTGCTAAATTAGTTATTTAAAAAAACAGCCGAACTTAAGGCCCCTTTTATTATTGCGCGACGGTTGGATATAAGTTGATAGTGGGAACTCGAAAATCACCGTAAAGGAGAATCTAATTTCTACCACACCCGATATTTTCCCTCAGCCAAATCGGTGGTAAATGAGTTGATATTGGCAAGTTCAAGGTCAATCACCTCTTTAACCAGGGAATTGACCTTTTCTATATTTACTCCCGGCTCAAGGATAAGCTGGGCCGAAGCTATTTTCGGCTCGTCGATCGGCTGCCCTATCTGGCTGCAGAGCCAGATATAAACCTCTTTAACACCTTCCACCGCGCTATAAACCTCGTTTGCGATACGGTGGCTTAACACCGTATATATCTTACCCACATGGCTCACGGGGTTCTTCCCGGCCGCAGCCTCCGTTCCCATCGGACGGTTGAGTGCGATCACCCCGTTGACACGGTTTCCCCGCCCGACTTCACCCGAATCGGCATCCTCGGCCGATGTTCCCGTTACGCTTGTATAAATGCCATCCATGCCCCTGGTAGGATCGTCAAGCGTGTTAAAGTACACATAAATATT
>NZ_PFNG01000095.1:4348-4548 GCF_002791875.1 Candidatus Aquicultor secundus
CATTGCGATAGTTAAACTGAGATTTTTTCCCGTGCGGTACCCCATGACCTTTACATCCGTACCTGACGCCGGGAACAGCTCTTTAAAGCCCGACGAATTCAAATAATGCTCCGTGCCGAGCACCATTCTCTCGGTCGGGCTTAAAGGGGCGTAGCCGACCGCGGCCGACGTATCGTTGGCGGCAAGAATACCAGACTGTT
>NZ_PFNG01000111.1:0-4297 GCF_002791875.1 Candidatus Aquicultor secundus
TGAGAGCACCTTTAGCGAATCGAGCGCCGTATCAACGTAGGACCTGGCGGTATCTTTGGCGCGGGCTACCGCGCCGCTTTGATCGATCATGGCAAGCGCTGCTTCGACCTCGCTGTCGCTTGGCGTTACGTTTGCGATAATCGCAGCAAGTTCACTTTGCCGCCCCAAGGTTTCGAGCGCGTAAAGCATCGGTACCGTTACCGTGCCGTCGCGCACGTCTACCCCGGTTGCTTTGCCGGTTTGCTTACCGCCGACTATATCCAGGACATCATCATAGATTTGAAACGCAACGCCCAGGTCCTCGCCGTACCTTGTAAGTGCGGCAACCTCGGCTTCAGATGCGCCCGACAAGTACGAACCCACCTGGCAGCATGCCGCAAACAACGCGGCCGTTTTGCGCCTCGCCTTCTGCACGTAATCGCCCATGGACTGATCGGCTACGTGCGCGGTTACCATCTGATCGAGTTCACCCAGGCTCAAGTCGACGGCCGCATTGACCATGATTTCAACAGCGCGTATCGGTGTGTGTGAGAGCAGCTCGAACGCCGTTGCAAACAAATAATCGCCCGCCGCTATCGCAACCTGCTCGCCCCACACCGCGTTAACCGTAGGAATCCCGCGCCTGGTCGATGCGCCGTCCAGGATGTCGTCGTGAATGAGCGACGCCATATGGATAAGCTCTGAGGCCACAGCGGCCGGCATTAACTTCTCAACATCATAATCGCCGACCATGCCGGCCAGCAGCACCAAAACAGGCCGGAGCCGCTTTCCGCCGGCTTTAAGAGTGGCGAGAGACGCTTCGGCCAACACCCCATCGCTTCGTGTGGCCGCCTTGACGAGTTCTTTCTCCACCTCTACCAGGTCTTGGAGGATATGCTGCGGAATCGGATAGGATTTATTCATAATCTTAAATAGTATAATTTAAATGCCGTTTTTCTGTCTACTGCAAGAAAATGCGGGCTGAGCTACAAAGGGGTTGTAGAAAGTAATGTCCCGAGTTCTACCGCAGTACGGAAAAGGCCGGCATTCTCGTCCGAAACCGTAACGGGTTTATCGTGCTTTTGCCCGGCCGCCTCCACCCCGGCGATCTCGGCAATTGCCTTTACCATGTGCTCGACCACAAACCCCTTCCGTACCGTAGCGGCAATCGTTATCGCCTGCGCGTAGTAGAAATCCGCCGTAACGAGAAACAGGTTCTGCAGGTTATCCCCTGCATTGAGATTCGCCATCTCACGGTAGTGTTTTTCGGCGGCAAGACGCAGTAACTCCAGCCCCACAGCCACCGGCCTTAGCTCTTCGGAGCGATATGTCCCGAGGCTTGCGGTTACAAACAGAAGCGTGGCAAGAGGAAGGCCTTCGATATCTTTAGCCTGGTCCTTTAAAAGCCTATGGCCAGAAAACGCATGTTCTTTAAGCAGTTCCTTAGCGGCGGTTATGTCCTGTTCGATTTCGCTTTGAAGTGACATCGTATCGCTTAGTCTCATCATATTTTAATTTGCCTGTGTTTACCTTTTTTGTAAGTAGTAAGATAAAATTTGCAGTTCGACGGAGAGGTCTACCTGACGTAAAACCACACCGGCAGGAACATCGATTGTTATCGGCGCGAAGTTAATGATAGCTTTTACCCCGGCGTCAACCATCCGGTTTGCGACGCCCTGGGCCGAGGGGGCCTGCGTTGCAATGATCCCTATGTCCACCCCACCCTGAGTATCTTTGACGATGCTTTCAAGGTCGTTTATATGGTTCACCGTGAGGCCGTCGACAACCGTACCCACTATTGCGGGATCGCGGTCAAATGCGCCCACTACTTTGAAACCCTTCTGCGAAAACCCCTGGTAGCCTACGAGAGCCCCTCCTAAGCGCCCCAGCCCGACAATAACGACGGTCCTGTCCCTTAAGAGGCCAAGCCATTTAGATACCTCGTTTATAAGCTGATCGACATCGTAGCCCACACCCCGGGTACCGAACTCGCCGAGGTAGGAGAGATCTTTTCTTAACTGCGCGGCGTTGGTCCCAGCATGCTGGGCAAGGCCATGAGACGAGGTAATTTGCTCGCCTTTGTTCGCCAGCATTACCAGGGCACGAAGGTAAACGGGCAATCGTGTTATGGTTGTTTGTGGAATTTTAGCTTTCTTCAATAGCTACCCTGCCCATCCGTCTTAATCTAAATAAAGTAATTTTGTTATGTACTTTGTGATTATGAGAACTTTTGCTTGATTGTAACCCAAATCACATGCAGCTGTCCACTAAAGACTGGATGATAGCCCGGGTAATTTATACCGGTGATGCTCTAAGTTCTACTTTTTCCCAAGCAGCTGAAGTGCGGCTTTGGCTTCCGGGTCATCCGGCTGCAGGACAAGGTACTTCTTATAGTACTTCTGCGCCTCTTTTTTGTTCCCTAATTGCTGGTAGCACTTCGCCATTATTTGAAATGCCGTTTTTTCCTGTGGGTTGATGTCGAGCACAAACTTGAGCGTCTCTATTGCTTGCTGGTATTTCCCTTGGAACATATAGACATTGCTAAGAAGGATACGCGCCGAATATGCATTCGGACGCACGCTGATCGCCTGCTGCAGCTCGGCTACCGCCGTATCGAGCATTGGGTCTTTCGAACTCGTTGCAAGTTTCGCGTGCCCGCTGGCCAAGAACACGTAATGGTCCCCTTCCAACGGCTCGTACTCCTGAGCGGCCTGGTATACGGATACCGACTTGGCGATCATATCGCGGCTCTGCTGCATCACACCAACCCTATCCAGGAACATGCCGTAGCCGTCATAATATCTTCCGTTTTTATATAATTCGATCGAACGCTCATAGTTACTCGTTGCCGCCTCGATTTGCCCTTCGTTACCCAGCTGAATCGCCGCTGCATAGTCGTAATCAGCAACATACATAGCCAGGGCATAGTAAGCGGATACGGCTGAAATGACAATCACGACAACCATGGATGCCTGGAGCGAGAACCGCATCCCTTCGGTTGGTTTCAGCTCAAATGATCTTACGGCCGGCGTCACGGCAAGTATAGCGCTAATAACTAGGAAGAACACCCCGGTGCTCCCCGAGATACTCACGCCAAACAGAAGGTGGATGAAATACCCGATAGAAGCCCCTATAAGAGCCGCATATGTTAGTCTATCATCGCCTTCAAGCCGTCGTGAATACTTAATGGCGATGGCCATAATGGTGAAAAATAGCCCGATTAGGATTAAGGTGGCCGGGATACCGACTCCGGCAGCCAGCTGAACAACCCAGTTATGAGCATTGTCGGCGACCGTTTGCCCCGAACCTTGCGCCACATACGCTTTGGTCTCGTAGCGTTCAGAGCCAAGCCGGTAGGTGTCGGGGCCGAGGCCGAAGACCGGCTTCGACTCGATCATCTTCAAACCGGCCTTCCAAATCTCGATACGCGACGCGGCGCTTCCCTCGGTGAGCTGGGTCGTCGATTTCAAGCGGTCGACGAGGTTCATAACGCCGTGGCCGGTGCTTGCCGAGTACGCCATGACAACCGCAAAAATACTAACAAATGCGACAAGTACGAGCAGCAGCTTCTTTTTGTCGGTGAGAATCGTTTTCCCACCTAAAACCGCAAGAACGACAAGTGCCACCGCCGAGCCCAGCCAAGCACCACGGGTGAACGCCGTCAGCAGGCATAAAAGGCTTATGAAGAGGATCGAGCCCATTAAAATATTGTTTTTCGCATCACGGGCTTTCAAGAACTCGACAACCGCAAGCGGCATCAATATGACGAGAAACCCGCCGAGAAGGTCGGGGTTGCCAAACGTGGAAAAGCTTCTTCTCTGCTCGAATGGAAGCGTCGCCCACGGCAGGGGGTCCAAACCTAAAAATTGTATAACTCCATAAAGAGAGACCAGGCCGCCGGTAAGCGTTATGGTTTTACTTAATGTCGAGAGCCTCTTAAAGCTTGTAAATGCCTGCAGTGCTAGAAAATAAAGTATTCCGTAGTTGAGAAACGTGAGCAAGCCTTCATACCGTTTGTATTTTCCGTGGATTGCTGTTGGAACGTGAACAGAAGTAATGGTGGATATAAAGACAAGCAGCAGGAACGCGATAACGGCAAAGTCGACCTTGCTCCAGCGCAGTTCTTTCTTTCGGGTTGTCACCATCTTCCATACCCATAGGGATACGGTCACCAGCGTAAATATGCGCAGCAACAGAACCTTTGCGATATCGAACTGGTCGAAGGTGATCCTGGACATGGCCAGCGGGAGAGCTACCGAAATTGCAAGAAGCCCGTAAAATACCCACGTGTCGAGCTGATTGGGAAGGGCTACCGCCT
>NZ_PFNG01000126.1:0-4194 GCF_002791875.1 Candidatus Aquicultor secundus
TTAGCCGTATCTGTGGGGGTGCGCTTCATGCCGCGATAGGTAAACAACCCGGATATTTTTTCGGCATGCTTCGTTCCGTCACGCCGCATCATGTATATCTGGTCGCCGACGCTCATCTCACCGTGAACGATACGCCCAAGCCCTAAGCTGCCGATGTAATTGTCATAATCAAGCATAGTGATAAGCATCTGCAGCGGTTTGTCCGGGTTGGCTATCGGGGGCAGAACCCGGCGGATGATCGTCTCAAACAGCGGTTTTAGACTGTCGCTCTCTTCATCGATCTCATACCAGGCCACACCATCCTTGGCCGAGCAATAAACAACGGCAAAATCAAGCTGCTCATCGGTTGCGTTCAGCTCGCAGAAGAGGTCAAATGTCTCGTCTACAACCTCATGCGACCTGGCATCGGGCCTGTCGACCTTGTTGATTACCAGGATGGGTTTAAGGTGCAGGTCAAGCGCTTTTCTCAGGACGAACTTGGTCTGCGGCATCGGGCCTTCAAAGGCATCTACCAGCAGTAATACCCCATCGACCGTTTGCAGGATGCGCTCGACTTCCGACCCAAAATCGCTATGTCCGGGCGTATCGACGATGTTGATCTTGGTGTTCTTATAGGTGACGGAGGCATTTTTTGAGAAGATGGTAATGCCGCGCTCGCGCTCGAGATCGTTCGAATCCATAACGCGATCGGCAACCTCCTCGTTTTGCCTGAAAACGCCCGTCTGCTTCAGCATTGCATCGACAAGCGTCGTCTTGCCATGGTCGACATGCGCGATGATTGCGATGTTTCTTATATCTTTTCTCCTCAACTGGTTAGGCATACGTTCAAAAACCTCTTTTTCCTGGTAACAACCGATATTTTGCAAATAATTTACAACCTTGTAACTATAACATATTTTTAGCTGCAAGATAATGGAAACCCAGGAAGACTAATTCTCTATCCGGTTATTAGTTCTTGTTATTAAGTATTCCGACCATCATCTTGGCCGCTTCCGCTCTGGTCGCGCTGTTGTTGGGCTTGAAGGTGTTATCGGCGTAGCCCGAGATGATACCCGTTTTTGCACAGGCGCCGATATAATCCTTTGCCCAGGATGATTTAATATCCTTGAGCGTACTGCTCCCGGAAGAAAGGTTGAGCGTGCGTGCTACGATTTTTGCAATCTCCGCACGGGTGATGTTTTTGCCGGGCTTGAACCCACCGTCCTCGTACCCTGCAATTACCCCATAGGTTTTTGCGGTCTCGATGTATGCGTGGGCCCAATCATCGGTGGGCACGTCCTTAAAGGATGACGCGCTCGCCGTCTCAAGCTTCCAACCCATAGCAAGGCAGATCATTTTTGAAAACTCCGCCCTTGATACGGCCTTGTTTGGTTTAAACAAGCCGCCCGGATATCCGCCGGCGATCCCCGCGCCCGCGAGCTTCGAGACAGATTCCTTGTACCAAGCGTCGGCCGGCACATCCGAGAACCCCGAGGTTCCCGGGGCTTTACTTCCTGTCAGCGTGACCTCTACTTCTGTTGAGCCCTTGCTCTCATTGCCGAGCTTATCTGCTGCGGTTACGTAATAGACGTAGGTTTTGGCGGCTTCGGCTGTTTTGTCCTGGTATTGGGTTGCGGTTAACGTAGTAGAGTTAAGCTTGGTTGGCGTAAGGCCGCCCTTTATCTTTCTGTAAACGTTATAGCCCGCGAGGTTTGTTTCTTTATTCGCGCTCCACGACAACTGGGCCGTATCCGTGGTCGACGTTGATTTTAGACCCTGCGGCACAGCCGGAGGCACGGTATCATCCTGCGTGGAGAAGCTAAACGTGTATTGCGCGACAAGGTTGTTGTTTGCCATATCCTTAACAGCTGCAGTCGGCATCGTTACTGTATAGACGCTTGAGTAGGCCAAGTCCGCCGTTGGATCAAGTGTTAGCACTTTGTCGCTTATGCTTTTGGCCAAACCGACTACCGCATTTTTAGCGTCCTTTACCGTAATGCTATTATATGCCGTGCCGGCCTGAATGGTTTCGCTGAATGTGATCGTCATGGATGCTTCCTTGGCGATACCGGTTGCGTTATTTATAGGGCCGGTGCTTGAAACCGTGGGGGGCACCAGATCCGCCAGCGAAGTAAAGCTAAAGGTATATTGGGCGGCAAGCGGGTTATTTGAAAAATCCTTCACCGCGCCCGCCGGGATAGTTACCGTGTACATGGTTCCCGAGGCGGTATCGGTCGTCGGGTCAAGCGTGAGTACGTTGCCGTTAATGCTTTTAGTAAAAGGCAGCGCGGTATTCTTGGAATCTTTTACGGTAATACTTTCATAGGCCGTGCCGCCCTGAATGTTTTTACTAAACGTAACGGTAATCATGGAATCCCGTGCCACGCCGGTTGCGCTGTTTAACGGATCGGTGGCGGTTACCGCCGGCACGGTATTATCCAATACGGTAAAGCCGAAGGTATATTGGGCTGCGAACGAGTTATTTGCGGTATCCTTCACCGCGCCCGCCGGGATAATCACCGTGTAAGAGCCCCCGTACGCAAAGTCGCTCACAGGATCGAGCGTAAGGACCCTGCCGCTGATGCTTTTGTTTAACGATATCGAGGCGTTGTTTGCATCCCTAACCGTGATAATGTTATAAGCAATACCGGCCTGTACGTTTTCGCTAAATGTAACCGAGATGGTTTTTTCCTTGGGTACCGCAGCCGCACTGTTTACCGGATCGGTAATGGTTACGATCGGTGCGACGGCATCGACCAGCGTGGGACAGCCGTATACGCCGCTTCCCCACGTCCCGGCGAACACGATGCTATCCTGTGCGAAGTTGGATGAGACCGCGAGAGATGGGATATCCGCGCTTGCGAGGTCGCTGCCGACCTGCGCCCAGTTCTGCCCGGAATCCGTTGACTTATAGACGCCATGGCTGTAGCTACCGGCAAATACCGTATGGTCTGAAGCGTATGCCGGTGACGTGGCGATGGAGAAGATGTCGATACCCACCGGCCCGATAGGGGTCCAGTTCTGCCCGGAATCCGTTGACTTAAAGCCATCGGTAAAAACGGTGTGGTCTGTAGTATAAGCGGGTGAGACCGCTACTGATTTTATATAAGGGTTCGAAAGCCCGCTATTTATCTGGGTCCAGTTCGACCCGCCGTTGGTTGACTTATAGACGCCGGTACCATCGCTTGTCCCGGCGAACACGACGGCATCCGAGCCAAAGTCGGGCGAAAGCGCGATCACGCTCACATAAGCGCTGGAAAGCCCGCTTGCATTCCAGCTTTGGCCCTCGTCAGTCGACTTATAGACACCATGACCGTAGGTGCCTGCAAAAAGCGTATGGTCTGCAGTATAACCGGGCGAGACCGCGATAGAACTTACATCGTTGCCCGTAAGCCCACTTACCGACCAGCTTTGCCCTCCGTCGGTGGACTTATAGATGCCGCCGTATGTTCCGGCATACACGATATGGTCGGTCGCATAATTAGGGGATATGGCCAGTGAGAGGATATAGGACCCGGAAAGCCCGCTCGACGACCAGCTTTGCCCTCCGTCTGTCGATTTATAGACTCCCGAGCCGTTTGTGCCCGCGAACAGGGTTTTATCTGTTGTATATCCGGGGGAAACTACGAGCGCGTTAACTATCGCGCCACTGGGGCCATTGCCGATCCACTCGTTGACCCCGGCGTTTGCAACCGGTAAGGAGGCTAAAAGGAGCCACAACAGCGCGGCAAGCACTATGGCCGTCTTAATAATACAATGTATAGCTGGTTTTCTTGTTATTGGTTCTGCTTCCACAATTGACATCTAGTTACCTCGAGCACGCATGGTTTTCTGCCTTAATAAGGCTTTTAGATGCAAAAACTGTATATAAGAGGTTATCGGACTGGAAGCAGATTCTTTAAGCCCCGGTTTTAAATGAAACTACCTTTTACAAACTACCTTTTATGTCTTGGGCGGCTATTGAGGTTATGGTAATATATTGGGTAGTCACGCCCAAAGAAGTTGCAGAAAGTTGTAGCACGTCTAATCCTAATTGTCGCAGAAAGAAAGGAAGTTCAGATGGAGCCTTACAAAAAAGCACGTCTCGTTTATTGCCTCTCCATGGGTATGGTCGAATCAAACAGCACCGACCAAGAAGCATCAAGATCCCGGCACGACCGCTTTAACGTACTGCTTGCAGAGCAAATCAAAACCCACTCCGAAGGACTTGGGCTC
>NZ_PFNG01000238.1:0-17377 GCF_002791875.1 Candidatus Aquicultor secundus
GCAGGACTCGGGGTTTGATGTGTAGATATATGGGATACCAAGAAAGACCACTACTATGACGCCTACTATTGCCAATAAGAGGCGGGTTTTTGTGCTCTTCGGTGCGGTTTCCGGCGCTATCGGCTCTGCTTGAGGTTGTTCAGGCGTTTCTGGCATGTGTGCCCCCCGTCTTAAGGACTACTCTGTATATATCCAATACCTAGAAGTAATTATGTAGCAACATCTTGCTGCTTACAATAAGGTTATCAAAAAAATGATGTATTATTTGCTCAGAGGTTGCCACAAGAGCGGATATACTCGCTAAAGCTCAGCCAAAATGGGTTCGATGGATGTAGCGAGGCCGATTATGCATTACGGGAATTCGTTGTATAGAATACGGTAAGCTGTGTCAATGCACTAGAAGATCGGAGCAATATATCAGCGGACAAGTATCGATTGTGCAACTTAATACATTTTTGGATTTTGCAGGAATAGTTTTATTGGTGATTGTTTTTGTGGCGCTGTATATTGTGCATTTTGGCGGCGATATCATTACCGGACGTGCACGCAAACGCTTTATAAAATGGCAATGGTCGCTTCATGAACTCCCCACAGGGATACGCCGTTCTTTCCATCGAATCCATGCTATTTCAATTCTCGCACTTGCGGCAACCGGAATTTATTTACGATTTCCCATCCAACTTCCAATCGGTGATCACACGAGTATAAAGTATCTCCATTATGCGATGGCGATTATCGCTACGGTATTCTTTGCGGCGGCTGTGCTCAATACTTTTATCAGTAGAAATAAACCGTACAAGGAGTTTGCCTTCTCCAAACGGGACGCAAAAGCAGTGCTTCCGACCATTAAGTATTATATATTTATGGCCTCGTCAAAGCCGCATGTTGCAAATTACAACCCGCTGCAAAAAGCGATCTATGGCTTTATGGTGCCATTCTTGATGGTGATGCAAATAGCTACCGGATTCGCCCTTCTTTTCTCTCCACAAATGCTGGGTTGGGCTGTGCCGCTTACCGGAGGCCTGGAAATAGCGAGGGTATATACGCGATTCGCCCATTATCTTGTCAACTGGTTCTTTATACTTTTTTTGTCTGTCCATATTTACTTGGCGATCACCGAGGATTTACCGGGGCTCTTATACCTCTTTTTCGGGGTCCGGCCGGTGTCAAAAGGCCAACCCGACCATGAGGCGGAGGCGCATACCGTACAAGGGGTGGTGTATGCGAGGTTTGATCCATCGAGTGAAGATATCTAATCCGGATATTGATCTTAAGTGGTTGGGGTTATTCGGTATAGACAATCGTATGCTTTATCGGATCAATGGCAAATATGGATACCTTTGTTAAGTGCACTGAAGGACCCCCGGTATTCCAGATCAAGGCAACCAACCACACACGCTTATTCTCAAACCGTGCTTTTTCTACATATACCGGTAATGACGGTTTTCCGAGAATTGACAGTGCCGTCTTGACGGATTGCTCGGCGGCGGCGCCATCTTCGCCCAGGGAACGGGCCTTCGCCGCAACTTTTGCAACCAGTTTGTTTTGCAAGCCGACTACTTGGGCTATCGTATACTGCTCACAATGCTCAAGTATTGTAGGGTTAATCATTGCGTCACCGATTGTATTACGGGTAAATTGCTTGCCGGATACCACTACTTCCGGAATGGCTTTGTCGGATCTGGTATATGTTCCCGGCCCGGTAGGCAGGCTTTCCACACCCGGCTCCGCTTTTTTACCCTTGAGAGGTTTTTGAAGCAAGAGAGTCGTTGCTGCTTGCGGTTTCTTATCATGTGTCCGGCGGTCTGAGGCGAACCAGAAGTAAGCTTTTAGCAGTCCCGCGGCTATAACGAGCAACGCAACCAGGCGGATGAAAGCAACCATATAGTGATAGTATCTTCGTCTTTTGACAACGAAGAAGCGCTTCATGCTACCGATATGGTAGCGTAGATCATGTCGGCGCATATGTGAAAGGAGGCCTTCAGCCAAGGCTAGGGGCAGGGTTATTTCAGATGTAAGCTTGATCGCGTTATCCAGTAGCCCTACATCAGCAAGCTTCTTTGAGCAAACGGGGCATCCCCTTATATGGCCCTCAAACTCCAGCCTATCGGGTGCTGTAAGATGCTTATCATAGTACGCGGGCAGAAGCAACAAAGCTCTCTTACAATCCATCCTGTTTAGTCCTCGCCTTCACCAGCAGTTCGTTATTCTCCTATATTCCGTTAGGTCGTCATCGCTCGGTAACCGTGTAAAACCCTAAGACCATCCTAAAATCCTGCCAACAGTATCCCAGAAAATCTCAATAGTCGATCTTTTATCGCGTTCATGAACCATTATGCCATACTGGACAAATTCTAGGTCAGCCTCCGAATGGCACTTTCTGCACGTCTTGCGAAGGTTAATCAGAGCAACATGGGAAGTTCGGTTCTTTGATGGCTGGATGTCATGATATCCATGGCAGTCCCAGCAAGCAGGCGCGTCGGGCGCATGGGCTTTATAGGCTTTTCCGTGGTAGTAATCGTCATATGAGTCCCAGTGATCTTTATGACAGCCGCCGCAAATCCGTTGAGCTTTATCGCGCATTGCGGCCAGCGCCTCGGGCTTATCTTTTTGCGTCAGCGTTGAATGCCCGCTGTGACAATCAGCGCACGTTGGGGCAGGCTTGTTATTCTTGCCGGTTTTTCCTGCAAGGGCAAGTTGCCCATGGATACTTTTTGCGTAGATGTCGTACTGTTTTTTATGATTATGGCAATGGATACATGCATATCGCGCGGTTGCCTTCCAATCAGCTTTCTTAAAAGCCTTCTTTTTATTATCGAAATTAGGGTGGCATGCGATGCAATAAAGTGCTTTATGGGGGTTTACACGCTGCTGGGCTGTCGCAATATCCTGGCTTATCTTCGGCCAAGAATCGACTATTCGTGCGGTGGAGGGCTCTATGGCGAATGCTGATATCCTTGAAAGCGCTGCCGCCTGGCCGCCATCTTCCCAATTTATGACTATAACCCAGATATCTTTTCCGTCTTTATCCACTTCTTCGGCATACGAAGGGAGTCCCGGTTTATTGATTGCACCAAGCGCAATTTTAATGCTTGTCTTAAATGAGTTCGTTTCATGGCCGTGTTTTCTAAGATACTTGACCATATCAGAGATAATCAGTTTTTGATACTCCTTGGCCTCGATGACCCTGTAGTTCTGTGCAAATGTAACAACGCTGTATTTTATCGCGACCTTTTCAAGCGTGTCTTTTCTATAATTGCCGATCTCTATCGGCATCTCCGGTCTAGGCAGGAACTCGATCGACTCGGGTCGCACCTCTTCATTTTGCGACTGCGCCGGCTCTTCCTTGAAGACATCCGTGTTAGGATTAGATGTTTGCTGGGGAACGAAGAGCTCTTTCAGCGTTGAAAAACTAAACCCGTGCGTTAAGACTACCAGGGATACTAACAAGATGACGATAGCTGCCATGGTGGTGGCTATTTTAAGGATGGCATCTGCATAACTGCGCAAAGCCCCTTTTTGCTCGGGTTTTTCAATTGCCACCATAGTATGCTCTTTGATGGCAGCTGATGCTCTTTTCGCGATTCGATTTCGAAGCGATTTTGGCAATTGATCGGGGGATATGTTTTGCACTAATATCGGGATATCTTTAAGTGCGGACAACGCTTTTGAGCAGCTGGGGCACGTTTCAAGATGAGCTTGCAGCTCTTTGTCCTTGCTTTCATCAAGCTTTTCTTCGTAGTAATCTGCGAGCAAAGGCAAGGCCTTTTTGCAATCCATTATTTACGCCCCGGTTGAATCATATACCGTTGTGGCTATTTTCACAACATATGGTTGCAATGCGGGCCGACTAATCGTAGGGGAATATGTGTGCGTTTACTCCGTATACACAATCGAATTCTTGGCTGCATCGATCGCAAATACCGAGGCTTTCGAGAGCCGCTCTGAGGGGCCGCCGGTATTCCAGATAAGAACGACGAGCCATACTGTTTTGTCTCTAAAGCGCGCCTTCTCGACATATACGGGCAAGGCCGGTTTATCCAGTATTGCAAGCGCGGTCTTGACGCAGCGCTGGGCGCACGCCCCGTCCTCTCCAAGAAGCCGGGCTTTATCCGCGACCGCCATTGTCAACCGGTCCTTAAGCGGGGCGGCTTGGGCTATCGAGTATTCCGAGCTGTGGTCGAGGATTACTTTGTTCAGCATGATGTCGCCGATATCATCGCGAGCGTAGTGTTTATTTGATATCACAACCTGCGGGAGGGCCGTATTCGAACTTACGTATTTCCCCGATTCGATGAGCTTTTCTGCACCCGGCTCCGCGACTTTACTTTTCGCCGGTTTTGGCATTAAAGGGGCCGTGCTCGCGGTTTCTGTCGGGGTAGAACCGGGTGCAAGGCTAGAATCCCACCATGAGTACAATGTTATAACGCCGATGGTCATCAGCACGAGGCTGCTAAGGAACGCGGTCTCTGATATAAAGCTGACTACATCCCGCCTCTGGACGACGAAAAATAACAAGAATTTATTGACTAAATACCGCGGTCGCGAACGACGGATAAACGAGCGAAACTCACCGGCAAGCGAGAGCGGCAATCCAATGCCATAAGTCGCCTTGAGGGCATCCGCCAATCTTTCTATCTTCTTGGATTCGGTCGAGCAATCCGGGCACGAGTTGAGATGGGCTTCAAGCTCGATTTTATCGGACCGGTCCAGGTCTTTATCATAATATGCGGGAAGAAATTGTAGCGCTCTTTTGCAGTCCATTCCCCGTTGATCCTCCTTCGAAATCAAGCCTCTTTAGCTTAAGAGTTAAGGCTGTCGCTTGCGTTGTAAGTCGTAGAGCCCACTGTTTAGATAGCGCCAGAATGTGTCTGTAACGGATTCGCCCCTATCGGAATGAACGGGCCTTCCATATTGAACAAATGTAAGGTCGGTCGTAGAGTGACACTTCGCGCATGTCATGGGAAGGTTCGCTTTTGCCACATGCGATACGGGGTTGCTTGAGGGCTGGATATCGTGATAGCCGTGGCAATCCCAGCAGACGGGCACATTTGGCGTGTTAAAGATAAAAGCTTTTCCGTGATAGTAATCGTAGTACGGTTCCCAGTAGTTTTTATGGCAGCCACCGCAGATTTCTTGTACTTGCAGGCGCATTGTCGCGCGCATTCGAGCGGTATCATTTGATGCTAAGGTGAAATGGCCTCCATGACAATCAACGCAGTCCGGCGCGAACATGTCGCTCTTACCTTTATCTGCAGAGCGCGCCGGCCGGCTGTGTATACTTTTAGCATATGTATCAGACTGTGCTTTATGGTCATGGCAGTGAACGCATGTTTCCCTGGCTTTGGCTTTCCACTGAGACGGTTGGAACGAAGGGCTATCGTTGTCAAAATTCGTGTGACAGGTTACACAGTAGAGCGACGAGTGTGGGTTCGAAGGCGGGCTCCCCATGTCGGCGTCCTGCGGCGCACACGGCCAGAAATCGATTATTCTTGGAGTTGAAGGGTCGATCGTAAAGACCGTTACTTGTGAGAGCGGTGCATCCTGAGTTCCGCTATCCCAGTTAAGGACGATAACCCAGAGCTTTTTATCATCTTTAACCACCTCTTCAACATAGGAGGGAAGTGCCGGCTTGCCTAATGAGCGAAGTGCGAGCCTGATGCTTGCGGTAAACGACCCCGATCGCTTGCCGGCCTCATCCACCCGATTTGCCATTGATGATACGAGCTTTTGCTGGTACGCCCGCGCCTCAATAACCCTGTATTCATGTGCGAACTTCACGATGCCGATTCTTGTCGCCGCTTTTTCCGCGGTAGTAATATCGTATTGCACCGTTGAAAACGATAATTCAGGTTGGTCCAGTAAATTAAGCGGTTTAGGCTTAAGCAAACCGCCTTTTTGTATTCCAATGCCGGCATCGAGGTCGTTTACGCTGGAAATAGAGGCATCTTGCGATGAAAGGATGCCTTGAACTGAGGAGAACCCCGGACCCTGCGTTAACGAGAGGGGGATGGCGGCGATGGCCATAACGATAACGGCTATAGCCGCATATCTGATAACCGCCGAAAAACTGCGAAGTTCTGCATCGGGCTCGATCTCTGCGGCTATCAGGTCTTCACGCCCCTTCAATGCCGCAATACTTCTTATTCTGATTCTGCGCCTGAGTCTACGCGGTAGTCTGCCGATGGGAATGCTTTGAATAAGCTCGGGGAGTTCCCGGAATGTAGAAAACGCCCGTGAACAGTCCGGGCATGCCTTGAGGTGCTCATTAACCTCTTTGCTTTGCTGCTTGTCGAGCTTTTTATCGTAATAATCCGAAAGCAAAAACCGGGCTTGTTTGCAATCCATCGTTAGCACCTCAAGAAAATCATATAACGAGAGAGGCACTTCTTACAATAGGGACGCATAAATCCGCCGCTCGGGCAATAGCGAGCGTATTCCTCTAATAATGGGGTTGCAACCGATGCGTGGGTTTAACAGAAGCCCGCTTGGTATACTACGGCTGGATACCGTGGCACCGCAAGCAGAACTCCGTCTTATGGCAAGCGTTACAGCCTTTGCGGTCGGCCTTGGCACGCTGGCCGTGGTTGGTTCTCCACATGGTCAAGTGGGATTGCGGTTTTTTCTTGTGGCACTGCATACACCAGTCAGGTCTCCAGTTATGGCATTTGCCGCAGTTGATGACTTTCGACATCCGACCGTGTACCTGGAACCAGTTGGCTTGCTTATGGCTTTCCGGAACCGCCTTTTTGGTGTGGCACGTGCCGCATTCGTCAGGAGCTTTCTTGCCGTCATGGCATGTCAAACAGACTTCCATCTTCGGCTTTCTCTGGTCGGGATCGCCATGGACGACTCGCGAGTGGCAGGTCGGGCAGGTGAGGCCCTTTTTAATATGCAGCTCGTGCGGTACCTTAAGGTCTCCCGAGAACGAGAACTGCCTGTTCATGGAGTGGCACTGCTCGCATGCTCCGTTTTCCGGCTCGAGTTCGCTGGCATGAATCGCCGGCGGGTTTGGCTTATTCTGCACGGTGAAGTGCGCGATGATTTCTTTATACGATGCCATCTTATGAAATACGAGGTTGAAAAAACCTGGTTTTATGTGGCACGAATTGCACGTTACTTCGGCGTGAACCGAACTTTTCCAATTATTCCAGGCCGGGTGCATCTCGTGGCAGTTATAGCAGAAACCGGGTTGAGAAGTGAACTCAAGCGCAGCGTAGCTAAATACGCCAACCGCGACTAAGGCGATGAGCGCTAGCCTGACCCTTTTAGGGTTGTTCTCATAGAAATTGCGCACTTTTTCCAGCAATGAGTTCACGGTCTAATCTACCCTTCCTAGTCTTTAAACGGATCGTGACACCTGTAACAGAACGTCTCTGCATTATGACACACCAGGCAACCGCTCTTATCAACCTTGGCGCGAATGGAGTGGTACGTGCGCCACTTATCGGCGCCGTAATGGGTTGAAGGACGTTTGCTCTGGTGGCAATTACTGCAGAAGAAAGGCGTCCAGCCATGACATTTTTTGCAGTTGTGATCGGGATGAGCTGCATCCCTTGCTACCGTACTGTGTATCTGGAACCATTTCGGCGTCTTATGACTATCCGGGATGGCTTTTTCAGTATGACAGTTCTTACATGTCAGGGTCGGCGCATAGTAGGTTGCCGCAGTCTTTGCGCCGCCGCCATGACAGGTCAAGCACAGTTCCATAGGGGGCCTGCGTATGAATTTTCCTTCCATCTGCGCGCCGTGGACAACGCCAAAGTGGCACCTGACACAAGGTATTTTCTTCTTCTGAAAGTGTATGTTATGCGGAACGAGCAAGTCACCCGACGGGGAAACATTTCGCCAGCTTACATGGCAACGCTGGCATACACTACTATCTATATGTTGTGCCGCCCTGATCGGCGTCGAGTACGAGCCGGTTACGTGGGCGAAGCCATCGGTGATTTTTTCCGGGATTCCGAGGATGAAACCGTAATAGCCTGTTGCTTTGTGGTGACAACTCGTACAGGCGATCTTTTCGTGCGATGAAGCCTGCCATGCTTTAACGTCGTTGTTCATCTCGTGGCACATATTGCAGGTTTGATAGCGGTTTACCATGGCATTTCCCGCAACCATAAATGCGATTACGAAAACTGCCAGTGCGCTAATTTGATATACTAGAAACCTCTTTTTTCTTGGGTCCATCTCTTAAGTAACCATCCTGATTTTAGTATCCTGCCCTGCGTTATAGAGAGTCATCGACCAATTTCAAATCGACTTTAGCGTTTAGCATTCCGGTTTTTATAAGAACGCTTTCTATCCTAAAAACATAAGAAATGCTCGCATTTTGTACGCAACGTTTAATCGGCTTGCTATTATTTTAGCAAAAAAAGTCGGATTAAAGAATGATTTGTTAAAAAACTAAACATTTGTTAATAGTGCAAAAACGAATGAAACAATAGCAACAAAGCCATTACTATTATAATGAGAACAACCCAGGAATTGTCAAGCAAATTTTTCCATAGTGCTAAGATGAGCAGGATTTTTAGTTTTTAACTTCCAAGCCCCTGGAGCAAGCCGTTGATTGCGGTCAGTTTCCCGCTCAGGATAAGAACGCCCATCGCCAGGAGCAGCAGACCGCTGATAATATTGATTACCTTGTAGTTTTTCTTAATCCATTTAAAAGCTCCCAGAGCTGTATTGAAAAAGAGTGCGGTTGCTATGAACGGAATACCAAGGCCTAAAGCATAGATACTTAAGAGTATGGTTGCCTGGTTAACGTTTTGGCTGGTCGCGGCTACCATATAGATGGATGCAAGGATCGGGCCCACGCAGGGAGTCCAGGCAAAACCGAATGCCATTCCCAGCGGGAGCGCCCCCCAGAGTCCGAAGTTGCGCTTATTTGTCTGAAACCGTTTTGTCCCATAGAGCTGCGGAATCTTGATAATATCCATCGTAAACAGCGCAAATATAATTACCACTATGCCGGCAACCTTGGTCATAATCGACTTGTATGAGGTAAGCCAGGAGCCCGCGAGACCCGCGGATGCACCGAGTGCCACGAAGATAATTGCAAAACCGATGACAAAAAGGATGGTTGCGATAAGTACCTTAACGCGCGATTGCGCAGAAGCTTCTCCAAGCCGGTCCACCGATACTCCGGAGATAAATGACAGATATCCTGGGATCAGCGGTAGCACGCACGGTGAAATAAATGATATTATGCCTGCTGAAAAGGCCATAAGCATTGATACGTTAGCGCCGGTTTGCATATATACCCCCTACCGGTATCAGTATTCTTGCTATATTCTAGCACAAGTCCGGTTCAGTTAAAGAGTTTTTCTTGTCAAATCCCCGAGACAGAGATATACTACAAAGCATAGTAATTTATTTTAGAGGTTAATTGTGAAGAAGTTCAAGGTAAACAGTTTCAGGCCAAGCGAATCGGGAAGCAGAAAAGTGCTGGGCGACCTCGAAGCCGATATTATGGACCTCATCTGGGAGCGCGAGATCGTAAGCGTGAGGGAGATCCATGCAATTCTTGAGTGCAACCGGGAAATTGCTTACACCACTGTTATGACGGTTATGAGTCGCCTGTCGGATAAAGGTATTCTCCAAAAAGAGCGCGATGGCAAGCACTATCTTTACAGCGCGACGATAACCAGAGATGAGTTCAGCCAGACGATGCTCGCCTCAATGATAGGCGGAATAAAAGACGACTTCGGTAGAAAGGCACTGGCATTTTTTGTCGACAGCCTGACCGAGGACGACGAAACGCTCGACGAGCTTGAGCGGCTTATTCAAGAAAAAAGGAAACAGTCTTGAGTAAAGCGGATTTTTCATCGAGAAACGCACGTGTCAGTTTAATAGGGCTTATCGCGCTGGGGCTCGGGGCCTGCGCGGCAATCGTCTATAACATCGATAATTGGCTTGCCGGCGGGGCGGCGGTGAAGCGGGTTGCCGAGACTTGTAACGTGTTGGGGTCCGGTTGCTCAAATGCCGTGACGTCGATTTTTAAAATTATAGGAAGCCCGCAGCTAATTTTGTTGACGGTTGCTGTAGCTGCGCTGATTGCCGCTGCGATCAAAGCGGTCTTTGTTGTCGCTTCCGCACGTAAGGTAGCGCAGCGTTATTTTCATACAGCCGAAGAATTTCCACGGCTCGGCGCCATCCTCGGCAATCTGGATGCCACACGCGTGCGTGTGCGCGTTGCGGATGATAGTGCTATCTCGGCCTTTACCTATGGTGTCATAAAACCCACCATCTGCCTTTCTAGCGGACTTATCCGGAGTCTCAACGATAGCGAGCTTGCGGCGCTCGTTGCTCATGAAGTGGGTCACATTAAGCGTCGAGACAACCTGGCTATTTTTCTTGCACTGTTTATCAGGGATTTCTTGTGGCCGCTTCCTATCAGCCACCAGCTATTTGCAATCTTTGTCAGCGAAAAAGAGTTTGCCGCCGATGATTTTGCAGTTCGCATGACGGGCGATCCGGTGGAGCTTGCGGGTGCGATAGTCTCGGTCGCTAAGGCGGTCCATAGCAAAAAAGCATTATCTCCCGCATACGCTACGTTTTTCTCAAACAAGGCCACGGCCAAGACCCGCATACACCGGCTGTTGCAATCGGGTGATACGGTCCGGACCTCGGTGTTGAGGTTGATAACCGGCGCACTTATTAGTGTGTTGATTCTGGCAAGCGTGGTTGGCCTCGCTTATGCACAGCCATCGCTCAACGGGGGCGCCTACGGAAAATGCAAGATGGATGGCGCTTGCATAAAGCATAACTATAGTTGTTGCAGTAGTTCTAACAGTGGTTCTAACAGTAACCCCAATAGTAGAAGTAGATCTATTATTAGATTTAATAATAGACCTAATAATAGATCTAATAATACAGCCACTACTTCGAACGCTACTGCAATAAGCATAAAGTAAATTTTTTTGATGCTAATTACTATGGCATGTAGTAGTTATAGAGCGGGCTTAACAACCCCGTGGTGTCCTTTAAAAAATAATATGCCGGTAAATCCAGCCACAGGCCTGACGATACTAAGAACTACCGGCGACAGGTTGATTGCTGAGTATTTGATGCTTTAAAAATAAATATCTGAAACGAGGTAAGGAAATGAGTAAAAACACTACACCGAAAAACAAGAGGGATCAGTTTGTCAACGCGAAAGGCCCTTCAAAATCCATATATGTCGTGATAGCGGCGGTTGCGATTCTTGTGATGGTCGGCATCGGCTTTTATATGCGCTCAAGCAGTGCCCCGGTCGTAGCGCAAGCAGATCCGCGGGAGGCGAAGTATATCGGGCGCTATTTGCCGAGTGGTTACGATGAAGTCAAGCTCACCGAGCCCATCAAATTCGATAAGAGGATCGATATGACCGACATATCCCCGCAAGTTCAAGGCGGCAACATTGTAATTACGGTTGGCGATATCATAAGCAACCGGATCGTATATTTCGAGTACACCAGACCAAGCGACAAGCAGATTATCTCGATGATGGCGTATATAAAGCCATCGGGCAAACTGTTTACCGGTGTAAGCTTGTGCCCGCCATGTCAGGCCAAGCGGCAGTATTACGATGTAGACGGATTGCTTACCTGCGGCTCTTGTGGGACAAAAAGAGACCCGGAAACCCAGGTCGGCATCTCCGGGGCGTGCAAGCTGTACCCGTTTGACGAAATCGCGCATAAGCTGGTCGGCGATAAAATCCAGATAGCCGAGTCTGACTTAGCCAAGTGGAAACCCCAACCCCTTGATAGGCCGGTTGGCGGACAATAAGTCGTAGGCGGTAAGAGGAGTAAGGAGGTATCTCGTGACGGACGACAAAGTTGAAGAGGTCTTAAGTGAGACTTCAGAAGGCGCTGTTGATTCAAGGCGTCAAATCGCAAAATACGTTGTGTTCTGGGTCGCCATTGTGGCGCTGTTCCTAGTATTTAACATCGTGATAAAGTCCTTAGCGGCGTCCAGGAACGCCGAGGTGGGTCAGAGCGGCTACTATGCATCAGGACAAGCGGTAGCTGCTGCGGTTGGCGGTGGCAATAGCGCAGCCGGCGGCACTAGCGCTGGTAGTTACGGAGCATGTGGAGGATACTGTGGCGGCAGCGCGGGTGCGACCGGTACCGGAAGCTGCTGCTCATCTAGTACAGGCCAGTAATGAGTCTTCACCATATAACATGGAAGAATATAAAAGAACATCCATCAAAAGTAATCCTGCTTATTGTTACTCTGGCGGTCGGGGTGGCGACGGTCGTGAGCCTTTACAGCATCTCTACGGCTATGTCGGTCGATCTGCAGAACAAGATCGACGAGTACGGCGCCAATATGGTCGTTGTGCCGAGAGCGAAAAGTCTCTCGCTCTCCTACGCGGGGATCACGCTCGGCGGGCTACAGTACGGCTCTGCGCTCTTAACCGAAAAAGACGTGAACAAAATCCGCACGATTAAAAACAGCGCCAATATTAATGTGGTCGCGCCGAAGCTTTTGGGCATCGTCGAGCTTAACGGGCGGAAGGTGATGATCGCGGGTGTTCGCTTTAAGGATGAGCTTAAGATTAAGAAGTGGTGGGAGATAAAGCAGGGCGCACGTCCCGCACACGACAAGGACCTGCTGCTCGGTGGAAAGGCGGCGGCGCAGTTTGGGGTCAAGCCGGGCGATTATCTTAAGATTAAGGGCGAGCGTTTTAAGGTTGCCGGTGTGCTCAGCAGGGTCGGCACCCAGGAGGACGACCTCATCTACCTAGACCTCAAGCAAGCCCAGCGGGTGCTGAATAAGCCGGGTGAGGTCAGCCTAATCGAAATCTCCGCTTGGTGTAAGAACTGCCCTATTACGATGATGGTGGATCAGCTCGGCACTAAAATTCCGGGCGGTAAGGTATCGGCGGTACGACAGGCCGCCGAGGCACGAGACGCGGTCATCGGCCAGTTTGCCATCTTTTCCAGCGTGCTCTCGGTAATGATGGGCGTGGCGGCGGTTTTAATAGTCTTTACCAACGTCTTGAGCGCGGTAAGGGAGCGTCGTAGAGAGATCGGTATTTTCAGGGCGATAGGGTACCGAAAGGGCCATATCCTCTATATCATCCTGCTTGAATCGGGCGTCGCCGGTCTTCTGGCGGGCTTGATCGGGTACGCGGCGGGGTTCTTCAGCGCGAGCGCGATTGCCCCGTTGGCGGTCGGGATCGATGTTGGTGTTAAGTTTAATCCCGCGCTTGCCGGTGCGGCGATCGGCGGAGCGGTGTGTATCGCGTTGCTTTCAAGCCTTTACCCGGCGTTAAGCGCGGCACGCCTCGACCCGACCGAAGCTATTAATGCGGTATAGGCTAAAAAGCATGACTATAGGTGAGTACGGATGCATGTATATACTATCGCACTAAAAGATATAACAAGACGAAAAGGCAAGATGGCCCTTGTTGTGGCCGGTCTCGCGGTAGGTGTTGCGGCGCTGGTCGCAATCCTTACCATCGTGCTCTCCTTTCAAAAGGGTATCGATAAGAAGCTCGATACCTACGGCTTTAACATCGTCATCTACCCGGCGTCGTCGAATTTATCGCTGAGCTATGGCGGAATGACGATCTCGGGCGTCGATACCTACGAGGTGAAATCGCTTTTAATGGCAGACCTCGCGACGATCAAGCGCAGTCACAGCGCCGATTCTGTCGCCGCTCTGTCGCCAAAGCTGTTGCAAGTGGTGGATAGTAAAGATAAGAAGGCGCTTTTGGTGGGGTCCGATTTCAACCAGGAGTTTTTGATAAAGAAATGGTGGCGGCTGAATGGAAGCAGACCCACCAGGCCCGATGAGCTGGTGTTGGGTCAGGATGCCGCCAAGAACCTTCAGGTAAAAGCCGGTGACACCCTCAAGCTTTCCGGGAAAGATTTCAAGGTTGCCGCCGTGCTTCAGCCCACAGGCAGCCAGGATGATAGCCTCATCTTCGGTGATTTAAGGGAAGTACAGTCGTTATATAAGCGAGGCGGTGAACTCAGTCTGATTGAGATATCGGCTAAGAGCACTGCGGATATCGATGCCGTAGTAAAAGATCTCAAGAAGGCCCTTCCGCAGGCCGCAGTCTCATCGATTAAGCAGGCGGTGCAATACCGGGAAAAAGCGGTCGGCTCCCTTGCACGATTCGGCCTGGCGATCACCGCAGTAATCATGCTGATTAGCGGACTTATCGTATTTACGACTATGACCTCATCGGTACGTGACCGCAAGCGGGAGATCGGTATCTTCAGAGCGATCGGGTATCGACAATCGGTTGTAGCCCGGATAATCTTAACGGAAACCCTTATTTTGAGCCTCATCGGCGGCGCTATCGGGTACGCGGCGGGGTTTGGTATAGTTTTTATGCTGCCGGCATTTCTAAAGAAGTTTGAGTTCTCTGTCGGCTTAAATGTGCCGGTGTTGATCCTCTCGATTGTTCTCGCGGTTGCGGTCGGCCTGGTTGCAAGCCTGGTACCGGCCTTAAGAGCCGCAAACATGGACCCGGCCGATGCCCTTAAAAGCCTTTAGGAGGAGAAGTAATGTCGTTAGTTGTAGTCAATGACCTGAGCAAATATTTTGGAAACGACGGGGATACCCAGGTGCATGCGCTAGAGCATGTAAGCTTTGAGATTGCAAACGGTGAGTACCTTGCGATCATGGGCCCGTCGGGAAGCGGCAAGAGCACGCTTCTCGCCATCCTCGGCGCGATGAGCCCGCCCAGCTCGGGAACGCTTGTTATCGACCAGATCGACGTCTACGCGCTTTCGCAGGAAAAGCGGGCCGACTTTAGGCGCGAGTACCTGGGATTCGTCTTCCAACAGCTCCAGCTTATCCCATATTTGACAGCGGTTGAAAACGTAATGCTCCCGTTGGTTGTTACGAACCACAAGAATAAGCGGGAACTTGCCGCAACCACCCTTGAACGGGTCGGCCTTGGCGATAAGCTCAACAGGCTTCCCTCCGAGATGTCCGGCGGAGAGCAGAGCCGGGTCGCAATCGCCCGCGCGGTGGTTAACAATCCGCCGATTTTACTTGCAGACGAGCCGGTCGGCAGCCTTGATAGTAAAACGGGAGAAGAGGTATTGGGCCTCTTTAAGCAGCTCCATAGCGAAGGGCAGACCATTATTATGGTCACGCACAATCCCGAATCGATCCGCGATGCCGAACGCCTTGTTCAGTTGAAAGACGGCCGTATTGTAGCTGATTTAATGACCAAGGATGTTATCCCGGCCACAAAATTCCTTTAGTCGGTTTTTAATTTTTTACAAAGCGCTGGATGATGTCCACTAACTCCTGGACCGCAACATCCTCATCCCCGCTTGTGATGGCGCCTCTCAAGCATCCCTTGATGTGGTCGTCTAGGATGATGAAGCCTACCCGCTGCGTTGCGCCCAGCACGGATGATACCTGAACCAAGATATCGACGCAGTACTTATCATCATTGACCATGCGCTGGATGCCGCGAAGCTGACCTTCAATGCGCTTCAGCCTTGATAAAATTTTCTCTTTATCGGCGGAGTATGATGCCATTCGATCACCCCTGTATACCTATACCCCTATGTATACGTTACCCTTATTATTATGGAAATCGCAGTTAGTGTCAATATTCACGTAGCGAAGTAGAATATATTTGCCATTATCGGGCAGATTGATTCAAGACCCTGTAAAATGGTATCCTAATAATACATATAGGGGGTAGGGGTATATTTGTTGTACCTGTTATCTGTGAACTTCTACCACTTATTTTTACTACTGTGATGGATTTTAGCGAACTCGCGATGATAAAGCGATAATAAAGTCGTTTTAAAGAGACTTAAAAAAGAGATATCATGCTGCCGATGAACCGTTTGTCGGACGGCATGCGGCTTAAAAACAGCGACTATGCGAGATTGTAGTTGATACAGGTGTCTGTGAAAGGCAGGGAGACGGAAGATGACGAAAAAATATACCCTTCCCGTTTCGGGAATGACCTGAGCGTCATGTGTGCGCCGCGTGGAAACGGCGCTTAGTCGCGCGCAGGGAATACAAAGCGTAAATGTAAGCCTGGCAAGCCAGAAAGCTACTATAGAGGTTGCTGATAACAGCGTTACGGTGGCCGACCTCGTCGCAGCCGTTGAGGATTCGGGCTATCACGTTCCCGTCGAGGAGATTACAATCCCAATCGGCGGCATGACGTGCGCCTCGTGCGTGCGAAGGGTCGAGCAGGCCCTTCTTAAGGTAAACGGTGTTGTTTCCGCAAATGTAAACCTGGCAACCGAAAAGGGCACGGTAAAGTATATTGCGGAAATGACCGGTCTCAAAGAGCTAAAGCAGGCGATAAAAAATGCGGGCTATGAGGTAAAGGAAGACGAAAAAACCCTCGCGGACGAGATTAAGCCCGCCAGGAGGGATGAGGCCGCAGAACTTAAGCGGCGCCTTATCGTTGCCGCCGCGCTCACGGTTATTATTATGATCGGCAGCATGCATGAGATTATCCCGGCCTTGAAGCTCATTCCGATGCAGATTCGGTTTATCACGCTTCTTGTTTTAACCACGCCCGTGCAGTTCTGGGCGGGCGCCCGATTTTACCGGGGGGCGTATCTTACCGCAAAGCACGGGAGCACGGATATGAACACGCTGGTCGCGGTGGGTACTTCGGTTGCCTATCTCTACAGTATCGCGGTGACTTTCTTCCCTAAGTTCTTCGCGACCCAGGGATTGCAGCATGCGGTCTATTACGACACGGCCGCAGTTATTATTACCTTGATATTGTTCGGGCGCTACCTTGAGGCAAAAGCCAAGGGGAGGGCATCCGATGCTATAAAGAAGCTTATAGGATTGCAGGCAAAAACCGGTCGCGTTGTACGGGATGGGGTCGAGGTCGATATCCCGATCGAGGATATTCAGGCAGGAGACATCGTCGTAGTCCGCCCCGGCGAGAAAGTACCGGTTGACGGTAAGGTCGTTGAGGGTTACTCGTCGGTCGACGAGTCGATGATAACCGGCGAGAGCATTCCGGTTGAGAAGCGTGACGGCGATGATGTTATCGGGGCAACGATCAACAAGACGGGATCATTTAAGTTCAGGGCGACCAAGGTCGGCAGCGAGACCGCCCTGGCCCAGATTGTGCGGCTCGTCGAGGAGGCGCAGGGCTCAAAGGCGCCGATACAGCGCCTTGCGGATGTCGTGGCGAGTTACTTCGTCCCGACGGTCATCACGATAGCCCTTATCACATTCGCCGCTTGGCTTATTTTTGGGCCCAAGCCGGCCTTTACGCTGGCGCTTTTAAACTTCATTGCGGTGTTGATCATCGCATGCCCGTGCTCGCTGGGTCTGGCGACGCCGACGGCGATTATGGTGGGTACCGGTCAGGGTGCGCAAAACGGCATCCTCATCCGGGATGCCCAGGCGCTTGAAAACGCGCATAAGATCA
>NZ_PFNG01000238.1:17550-26744 GCF_002791875.1 Candidatus Aquicultor secundus
GATGGAAAACCGGTGCTGCTTGGAAACCTGCGCCTGATGGAAGAGCGGGGTACCCGGCTTAACGGTACACCGGCAACGGCGATCAAGCTTTCCGAGGAAGGCAAGACACCGATGTACGTTGCGGTGGACTCTAAGATTGCCGGTATCGTAGCCGTAGCCGATGTCTTAAAGCCCAACTCGGCCATGGCAGTAAAACGTCTGCATGAGATGGGCCTCGAAGTCACGATGCTTACCGGGGACAACGAGAGAACGGCTGCCGCAATTGCCAAGCAGACAGGTGTCGATCGCGTGCTTGCCGAGGTTCTGCCGGCAGATAAGGCGATTGAGGTAAAACGACTGCAGGGGCAGGGCAAGGTGGTCGCGATGGTCGGCGACGGCATCAACGACGCCCCGGCGCTTGCCCAAGCCGATATCGGCATATCGATCGGCACGGGAACCGATGTCGCTATCGAGGCCTCCGATATCACGCTCGTCGGCGGCGATTTGCAGGGTCTGGTGACTGCGATTGCTTTGAGCCGCAAGACGTTAAAGACGATTTATCAGAACCTATTCTGGGCGTTTTTCTACAACGCCATACTGATCCCGGTGGCGGCAGGTGCGCTGTATCCGATCTGGCACATCAGGCTCGACCCGATGTACGCGGCCGGCGCGATGGCGTTTAGCTCGGTCTCGGTCGTATCGAACTCGCTGCGCCTGCGACGCTTTAAAGCGCCCCAGATACGCACAACCGATTAACCTTACGTTATTTCGCTATTTTTGTTTGCGTTTGCAGTGTTGCGTAAAGTCAGCGAGAATAGGAAAATATACTAATTAGTGTTTGACTAATGTTTGATTAGTGATTCGAGGCCCAGCATGTGTTGGGCCTCGGCTCTATCCCGATCGCATGGAGCTCAAGCTATGGAAATCCAATCATATAAGATAGCGCAAATATCCGATCTTCACTGCGGCGATCCGCGTTTTAGCCGGGAGCTTTTAATCGCTGCAATCAACGAGATCAACCAGGCGAAGCCCAGGGTAGTCACGATCTGCGGCGATCTAACGACTGCGGGATATCGTGACGAGTTCGAGGCGGCCAAGGAGTACATAGATATGATCGAGTGCCCGATCAAGATCGTCATCTCGGGCAACCACGACAGCCGCAACCTTGGCTACCTACATTTTGAGAGCATCTTCGGGCCCCGATATAGGACGCTTGATTTGCAGTTTGGGATGCACTCGGAAGAAAACTTCCAGGAGCGCATAAAGTTCATTGCGGTCGATTCGGCAAAGCCGGATTTAAACGACGGCGAGATCGGGCGCGAGCACTACGGCTGGTTGCGCGAAGAATTCATGGTTGACCGCACGTTCAAGGTCTTTGTCCTGCACCATCATCTGGTGAGCGTCCCGGGAACCGGTAGGGAGCGCAACATCGTGCTCGATGCGGGCGATGTGATGGCCCTTCTTCGCGGCGCAGGGGTTGATCTCGTCTTATGCGGGCACAAGCATGTCCCCTATGTGTGGCCGCTTTCCAATATGCTTCTCATCAACAGCGGGACGGTTTCCACGCTTCGCACCCGAGGCTACACCGAGCCGTCGTATAATATGGTCACCATCGAGCCCGGAGAAATAGTAGTGACGACCAAAACACCCGGCGAGGATTTTGCACAGGAATGGTCGTTCCCCCGACGCCCGGTGTATTAAGGGTCAAGAGGCCGGGGTCTGGGGTCCAAGGAAGAGGAATAACTATGACTGGTCGGAAGGTTGCAATAGGTGTTGATGTGGGCGGGACCAAGATCGCGGTTGCGGCGGTGGATGCCGAGGGCCGTATGGTCGCTTCGTCCAAGGCGGCTACGCCCGCGGGGACATCGGAAGATGTCGTTACCGCCATCAAGGGTCTTATCGCAAAGCTTATCGAGTCCACCGCCGATATCGGCGAAGTCATGGGCATCGGCCTTGCGGTTGCCGGCACCATCGACTGGGAGCAGGGCGTGGTGGTGCAATCCCCCAATCTGCCCTTTGCCAACCTCCGTCTTAAAAGCATCGTTGAATCAAACTTCGGCCTTTCCGCGTTTATGGACAACGACGGTAATCTCGCGACATTGGGTGAGAAGTACTACGGTGCAGGCCGGGATGCCGACAACATTGTGGGCCTTACCCTCGGGACAGGCATCGGCGCCGGTATTATTATCGATGGCTGCCTCTACAGGGGTGCTACGGGAAGCGCAGCGGAGATAGGCCATATGGTCATAGAAGCGACCGGGCCGCGCTGTAGCTGTGGCTCCTACGGCTGTTTTGAGGAGATGGCCGCGGGGAGGGCGCTGGTGCGAATCGCCAAGGAGCGGGCCGGGCATACCAAGGACAGCCTTATCCTGAAGCTTGCCGGAGGCAGTATCCAAGCCATCACCGGTCCCATGGTAACCGAAGCCGCACAGAAAAACGATCCGTTAGCCCTTGATATCTTTAACGAAGTAGGCTTTTGGCTCGGTATCGGTATTAACAACGTTATCAACATTTTTAACCCGGAGCTCGTAATCCTGGGTGGCGGTATGGCGGAGGCCGGGGATCTCGTGCTCGCACCGGCCAGGAAAGTTATCGCCGAGCGCACGCTTCACCCAAACCAGGATGTTGCCGAAGTCGTGCTGGCCGATCTCGGCAACCAGGCCGGCTTGCTCGGTGCGGCGGCGCTCGTATTTAACCAACTTACCCCCTAATTCTTGGCCACCGTAATGTTTTTCCTCTGCTTAAAAAGGGTAAATTCCGAACTAACGAATTACGACTAAGGGGGACTTTCATGGGCCAACCAAGCTTAAAAAAAGTAAAAGATGCGTTCTATGAGCTGCCTGTAGTTGACTTGCGCCGCGACTGCGACCCGTCGGTGTTCAAGTTTTCGTCAACTGCAGATATCGAGCCGCTCAAGGGCACGATCGGGCAAAACAGGGCTGTCGAATCTATCGAATTCAGCCTCGGGATAAAAACCAAGGGCTTCAATTTGTATGCATCCGGGCCTCCGGGTGTGGGTAAAACCTCGACCATCAAAGATTATATCGATATAAAAGCAAAGCAAGAGCCGATCCCGAGCGATTGGTGCTATATCAATAACTTTAACGACACCGATCGGCCGTTGGCGATATCGTTGCCGCCGGGCAAAGGCAGAGAGCTTGCGAAAGATATGGATGAGGTCGTGGTTCACACCCGTGAAGAAATCCCAAAGGCGTTCGAGAGCAAGGAGTATGAGGAGCGCAAAACGCGCATCGCCAACACCTTCGAAACCGAGCGCGAAAAGGGGTTCGCCGAGATAGAAAAGAAAGCCGAAGAGCGAGGGTTTACGGTTGATATTACGACCGCGGGCATCATGACCATCCCCCTGCTGAAGGGGCGTCCCCTGCGCAGAGAGGAGTTCAGCCTTATTCCCGAGGATCAGAAAAAAGAGATCCAGCAGCGGGGTGAGGAACTGCAGTCCGAGATAAACGAAGTTCTCACCCGTGTTCGAAAGCTCGAGAAAGAGACCAAAGACAAGGTTCAGGAGCTGGATAAAGAGGTCGCGCTTTTTGCTATCGGCCACTTGCTGCAGGACTTACGAGACAAATACAACGACATACCTAAGGTGCTTACCTATTTGGATCAGGTTGAAAAAGACATTATCGCAAATTTGGAAGATTTCAAGCCCGGAGAGCGGCAGGCGGTTGCGATTCCGGGGCTAGAGGCGCTGCAGCGACCGGTAAGTTTTGATAGATACAAAGTAAATGTTATCGTTAACAACGCTGAGCAGAAGGGAGCGCCTGTCGTTGTGGAGCTTAACCCATCCTACTACAACCTGCTTGGAAAAACCGAGTATAAAGCCCAGTTTGGTGCGATGAGCACCGATTTCAGTATGATAAAATCAGGGGCTCTTCACAGGGCGAATGGCGGATATCTCATCATGCATGTGCTCGATGTGCTCACGAGCCCGCTTGCGTGGGATGCGCTGAAACGGGCGATTCGAAGCGAGGAGATCAGAATCGAGCTTATGGGCGAGCAGTACCGGGTCATACCGGCGACTACGATCAAGCCCGAGCCGATTCCGCTTAACGTAAAGATCGTATTGATCGGCAATCCGCACATCTACATGCTTCTCTACAATATGGATGAGGACTTTAGAGAGCTCTTCAAGGTCAAAGCCGACTTTAATGTGGAGATGGACCGCACGGACGAGCACATTCAAAAATACGCCGCCTTCTTGCGGGAGCAGGTTGCTGAAGCCAAGCTTAAAGACTTCGAGCCAAGCGGCGCCGCAAAGATCGTCGAGTACGGCTCATGGTTGGCAGGGGATCAGTTGAAGCTCTCTACCCGGTTCCAGGATGTTGGGGATCTGGCGAGCGAGGCGAGCTACTGGGCGGCGGCAAGCAACGCACCGCTGGTTTCGGCCGAACACGTGAAAAAAGCCCAGGATCACAAAAAATTCCGCTCCAACATGATCGAGGCGAAGATCCAGGAGATGATCAACCGCGATATCGTCTTGATCCAGACAGAGGACTCGGTTGTCGGGCAGATAAACGCTCTGTCCATCATCAGCCTCGGCGATTACTACTTCGGGCGCCCGTCCCGGATTACCGCAAAGGTTCACCTGGGTACCAAGGGAGTTATCAACATCGAGCGAGAAATCGAACAGAGCGGACCGTCTCATAGCAAAGGCGTGCTGATTTTGGCAAATTACCTGGCGGGGCAATATGCCCAGGATAAACCCCTCTCAATATCGGCGAGTTTGACGTTTGAGCAGAGCTACGAGGGAGTCGACGGCGACAGCGCCTCAAGTACCGAACTCTATGCGCTCCTCTCGGCGCTCTCCGGCGTACCGATTAAGCAGAATCTCGCGATCACGGGTTCGGTTAACCAGCGGGGCGAGGTTCAGCCGATCGGCGGGGTAAACCGCAAGATCGAGGGCTTCTTCGATGTCTGTAAAGCACGTAGTCTGACGGGCGACCAGGGAGTAATGATCCCGATTCAAAATGTGGTCAACCTTATGCTTAAGCAAGAGGTAATCGATGCGGTGAACGAAGGAAAGTTCCATATCTATCCGGTTAAGACAGTTGATGAGGGAATTCAGGTACTGACCGGTGTTGAGGCCGGCCAGCGCAAGGAAGATGGAACGTTCCCGGAGGGGACCATCCACTACCTGGTCAACCAGAAGCTTAAAGATATGGCAAACCTTTTAAGGGAATACGAAATCCCCGAGGAGTTTGAAGGCAGGGAACGAAGGAAAAGAGGTGGCGCAGCAGCTCAACACAGCTAACCCGTGAAAGACTTACAAAAGAGGCCGGTTGCTTCGAAAGAACATAGATAAAGTAAAGGCGGTCGCTAGGCGACCGCCTTTACCGTGAGTTCATTGATAACGTCGCGTACGCCGGGAGTCCACCAGGCGATATCCGAGGCGATCCACTTTTGTGTAAAATCGCCGACCCGACCCCTTAAATATACAACCGCATCCACCGATGTCACATCGATGTTTCTAATATCGATTCTTGTGTCGCGGGCAAGGCTCGCCCGTACATCTTCTTCGATATCCTGGTCCATCCTGGCCACCGCCGGGGTGACGACGACGTTGTTGATGACATCCGTAACGCCCGGGGTAAGCCAGGCGTCGCTCTCCGCAGCATTTTTCTCCGCCATCGTGCCGACGGCGCCACTCAGCACCACGATGCCGTTGCTTACCCTTACAACGATATCGGTCTCATCAACAAGAACATCCCGCTTAAAAGCGGCTTCGATATCATCTTGAATCTCGATATCCGAGCGCACGACCGACGGTTTTACAACAAGGTTGTTGATTACGTCAACCACACCTTTTATGCGGCTTGAAATCTGCGCGGCATCGAGCTTCTGGGCATACGTATCGACGATACCGCTAAGGCTAACGATCCCGCTTGTGACCGAAACATCGATGTTTGCCGCATTAATCCTTACGTCCCACGTAAGGGCATCCTGTACATCCGATAGCACCTGTTGGTCGCTGGGCATATAATACTCCTTTCACGAATTAAAAAGCGTTTCAGGTTTTCGTACCCTTAGACACCTAAAAAATCACGCACCAATTGAGGTCTCATAAGCAGAGAATAGTTACAAGTGAAAGACTATATCAATTCTTCGTACCTGGTATAATATAGACTTGGTTTTGGATTACGGTAAGCAAGCATCGAGGTGTGTAATGTCAAACGTTTACTACAGTAACTTTCATGGTAAAAAGAGCCGGTTGGATACGACAAGCAAGCTTTTTGACAAGGCGGATTTTAAGTCGATCATAGACCCCGGCGATATCGTCGCGATCAAGGTACACTTTGGCGAGCCGGGAAACACGGCGTTTCTTTCGCCGATCTTTGCACGGCGGGTCGTCGAAAAAGTCAAAGAAGCCGGGGGCAAGCCGTTCTTAACGGACGCCAACACGCTCTATGCCGGCAGGAGGTCGAATGCGGTCGATCACCTTATCTCGGCGATTGAAAACGGCTTCAGCTACGCGACAGTCGGCGCCCCGGTAGTTATCGCGGACGGTATCAACGGCAAGGACTACGTCGCGGTCGATATCGAGGGCACGCATATTAAAGAGGCTAAAATCGGAAGCGCCGTGTATCACGCGGATGCCATGATCGCCCTGACTCATTTCAAGGGACATGAGCTTACCGGTTTTGGCGGGACGCTTAAGAACATCGGGATGGGGCTGGGCTGTCGCAGCGCCAAGCAGGTCATGCACTCCGATGTACTGCCTCGCGTTAATCCGGATACCTGCACGAGCTGCGCCAAGTGCGTCAAGTGGTGTCCGACAGGAGCGATAACCGTCGCAAGCCCTGCGGTAATCGACCATGAGGTATGTATCGGCTGCGGCGAGTGCACCGTTACCTGCCCCTCGGGCGCAATCGAGGTAAATTGGGCGACCGATCCCAAGGTAATCCAGGAGAAAATCGTCGAGCATGCTTGGGCGGTAATAAAAGACAAACCCGGAAAAGTCGGGTTCTTTAACTTCATTCTTAACGTAAGCCCGGATTGTGATTGCTGGGGATGGAACGATGCCCCGATCGTCCCGGATATCGGCATTTTGGCCTCGCTCGACCCCATCGCTATCGATCAGGCAAGCGCCGATCTTGTCAACGAGGCGCAGGCGCTGGCGGGAAGCAGGCTTTCAACGGCACCGGACGACGGCGACAAGTTCAAGGCTCTCTCCGGCATCGACTGGCGTCCCCAGTTGGCTTATGGGGAGAAGCTCGGCCTCGGGGTCAGAGACTATCACCTGGTTGAGATCAAGTAGAGAATAGATAACATGTCCAACATATCTGGCGCAACCGGCAAACTCTATATCTGTGCAACACCGATCGGCAATCTTGAGGATATCACGTTGCGGGTGATGCGCACACTTAAAGAGGTCGATCTCATCGCCGCCGAGGACACGCGGGTTACCCGAAAGCTGCTCTCGCGTTACGATATCTCCACCCCGATAACGAGCTACTACGAGCATAATGAGGCCGTCAAGGGGAAAGAGCTTGTTGAGGCGATGGGTGCGGGGAAAACGATCGCCCTTGTTTCTGACGCCGGTATGCCGGGGATATCGGATCCGGGGCACCGGCTGATTAAGCTTTGTATCGAGCGCGGCATTCCCGTTGAGGCGCTCCCCGGCCCGTCATCGCTTATCACCGCGCTGGTCATTTCGGGGCTTCCCACCGATACCTTTGTCTTCCAGGGATTCCTTCCCCGCAAAAAAGGTGAGCGTACCGCGCTTCTAGAAGAGCTATTGCGAACTGGGCGTACCACCATACTATTTGAGTCCCCCCGGCGACTTAAGGCCACTATTGCAGAAATCGCTCATATCGACCCGATGCGAAGCACCGTAATTGCGCGTGAGCTTACCAAGAAATTCGAGGAGGTGATCCGGGGCTCGGCAGCAGAGCTGCTTGAGCGGCTGGATACCGCCGAAATCAAAGGCGAAGTCGTGCTGCTCTTCGGTCCGGGTCAAAAAGGGGGAGCGCAAACCATCACCGCAAGCGAACTACGGGATGCGGTGATCGGGCTGATTGAAAAAGGTACGCAAAAGAAACAGGCGATCTCAGAAGTAGCCAAGAAATTTGGCGCCGGTAAACATTCAGTCTACGAGGCAGTCCTCGACATCCACGAGCGGGGCACAAAGGATCAACCTAAAGGCCGTTAAAAAGGCCATTCATAAATTAAAAGCTAACTTGAGCAAAAGCTAACTACCGGATGCCCGGTAGCCTCAATTGTGCGAAGCCTAAGTTCTTATCGCAAGCGTCAAAATAAACTGACGCTACACCCTTTTATCGGTTATCAATTCTTTCTTACAATCTTGGCAGACGTTTTTCCCTTTGAAGCTTTCAATGTGCGTCCCGCTGCCGCAGAATACGCAAACCGCCTGGTATTTGGAGAGAACAATCGCATCGCCATCTACAAAAATCTCAAGCGGGTCTTTAATTTCAATGCCAAAAGTACGTCTAAGCTCCATCGGTATTACTATTCTTCCTAATTCGTCTACTCGTCTCACGATGCCAGTGGATTTCATGGGGTTCCTCCTGCTGCTTTCCTTGACAAGTGGTTGTTATCAATTATATGGTTGAGAAAATTTTGTGTCAACGAGTGCTATACTTTTAATATAATAAAATAGCACTCAATTTTTTCTTAAAAGGTGATATTGATTTGGCAAATTCGGCAAAAAACAGCTTTTACGTAACGACTCCGATTTACTATGTAAATGATGTTCCTCACATAGGACATGCCTATTCTACCATAATCGCAGATGTCCTCGCTCGCTATAAAAGACTTACCGGATACGACGTTCTTTTTCTCACCGGCACCGACGAGCATGGGCAAAAAGTTGAGAAAGCCGCGCGGGATAGAGGCCTTACCCCACAAGAACATTGCGATCTCATGGTAGGGCCGTTCAAGGAACTCTGGGATCGGCTCAGCATATCGTATAGCGACTTCATCCGCACCACGCAGGAGCGCCATATTAAAGTTGTACAGAATATCTTTCAGAAGCTCTACGACCAGGGAGATATCTACAAGGGCTTTTACGAGGGCTGGTATTGCATCCATGAGGAAACCTTCTATCCCGAGAGCCAGCTTGTAGGGGGTTGTTGTCCGGCCTGCGGACGCGAGGTCGAGTGGCTTAAAGAGGAGAGCTACTATTTCAGAAGCTCGAAGTACCAGGACCGTCTTCAGGCATATATCAAGGACAACCCCAG
>NZ_PFNG01000238.1:26761-29573 GCF_002791875.1 Candidatus Aquicultor secundus
CCAGGACATCTCGGTTTCCAGGACCACGTTTAAATGGGGAATCCCGGTACCATTCGACCCCGACCACGTTATCTACGTCTGGTTCGATGCGCTCATTAACTACCTTACCGGCGCCGGCTACCTGCAGGATGGGCAGAAGTACGAGACATTTTGGCCGGCAGATGTACACATTATAGGCAAGGATATTATCCGCTTTCATGCGGTGATCTGGCCGATGATGCTCATGGCGCTCGGCGTAGAACTGCCCAAGGTGGTTCTGGCGCACGGTTTCTGGATGCTCGGCGGCCGGAAGATGTCAAAATCAACAGGGGTCGTGGTCGATCCAAACCGCGTTATCGAGCAGTTCGGCGAGGATGCCATCCGCTACTTCCTGCTGCGGGAGATCAGCATCGGTCTCGACGGCGAGTTCACACAGGATGCGCTGATACGCCGCATCAATGGGGATTTGGCAAATGATCTTGGAAACCTCATCCACCGAACGGTCGCCATGATGAGCAAGTACTTTGATGCCGAGATTCCTGAGGCCGGAGCCTTAAGCGACCTTGAAACAGCGCTCAAAGAAGAAGCGCTCTCATTACCCGGGATCGTGGATGAGGCCATGACTAAGATGGATATCCGCGAGGCGCTTGTGCAGATATGGCGCGTCATAGGAAGGGCAAACAAGTATATTGATGAAGCCGCACCCTGGGCGCTTGCACGGGAAGGGCAGACGGATCGTTTAAAGACGGTCATGCGTACGCTGCTTGAAGCGATCCGCACGATAGTTGTCCTGGTAAGCCCTGTGATGCCGCGCACGGCGGAGCAAGTATGGGAGCAGCTCGGCCAGGAAAATTTCGGCTCGATAACCATCGAGGATGCAAAAATCTGGAACGCTCTCGCGCCGGGGACATCGGTCAAGAAAGCGCCGCCGCTCTTTCCCCGCATAGAGATTGAGTAAACATGGGATATAAAAAATAGTTATATAAGTCTATTGGAAAAGACTTTTATCCGGTTTAGTACTATAATTGATGACAATCCTGAAGTTATTACACAGTCGATAGTGCAACCGGCGGTTGGTTAGGGGGGACTATGAAGAAGGCAGTTGGTCTTACAGATACCCACGCTCACCTGGATTTCTTCGGAAGCGATCAGGCGATAGAGGCCGTTGTTGCGCGTGCGAAGGAGCAGGGCGTAACTAGAATAATCACTGTTGCCGACAAGCTTGAATCAAGCTATCGGGCGGTCGAGCTTGCCGAAAAGTTCGACGAGGTCTACGCGGCGGTCGGCATTCACCCACACGACGCAAAAACGGTTAATCCCGATACGATAAAAGACCTGAAGAAGCTTGCCAAACATCCCAAGGTGGTCGCTATCGGGGAGATCGGCCTTGACTATTACAAGAACCACTCGCCCCGGCCAACCCAGCAAAAAGTCTTTGCCCAGCAACTCGACCTTGCCTGCGAACTTGGATTGCCCGTGATAATTCACGATCGCGACGCCGACGAGGATGTGCTTAAAATAATTACGAAGCACCGCCCGAAGAAGGGCGTGTTCCATTGTTTTAGCGGCGACATCGCTTATGCCCAGACGGTCCTTGCCATGAACTTCTACATCTCGATCGCCGGGCCGGTCACCTTTAAAAATGCGGGCGACTTAGTAGATGTCGCAAAGTTCGTGCCCCTAACGAAACTTCTTGTCGAGACCGATTCGCCGTACCTCACGCCACACCCCCACAGAGGGCGCAAAAACGAACCGGCAAACGTGCGCCTGGTCGCCGAAAAAATAGCCGAAATAAAAGGAATCGACGTTTCGAAATTGCTCGCATCAACCCAGGAAAACGTTTCCTTGCTCTTCTCGATTAATCACAAATAGCCGGTGGAGCGCTACGATTTACGTAGCAAGTGACCATACATTTTGCCCCTCAATAACTTCTCTAGTGCCTTCCACCGAACGCTTCTGCCGTTTAGCATAAGCGCCCTACGGGTAACTCATGAGTTAAAGTTTTTTGGATACTCAACCGATTATGGTATAATAGCTGGCAGTTATTGCGTTTGTGCCTTAACAAATTGACAACTAAATACAGAAATCAGAAGGGACTGATTTGATGAGTACACGTTTTCATCAGTTAGCCCGCGGTATCAGAGGAAGAAAGTACGAGATTATCTTGCTCTCTCTGATAATGGTATTTGTCCTGATGGACATGGTCTACGGAGGGACGACCGTAAACCTCACCATCGATGGTAAGGCAAGCACCATTACAACCCGGGCGCGAACAGTGGCAACTGTTCTGAGAGAAAACGGCGTAACTGTTAAGGCAAATGACGAAGTAACACCTAAGCCCTCGTCTGCGTTAGAAGAGGGCATGACAGTACAAGTAAAACACGCTGTACCAGTAACTATTAGAATGAACAAACAAGGAATTGCCATGATGTCCACAGCCGGTACCGTCGGCGAAGTACTAAAGGACGTCGGTCTGCGGTTAAAGCCTGTAGACAAGGTAACACCTGGTGTAAGCGAAAAGCTTACAGCAGGCATGACCGTGGAAGTTACGCTCGTTAAGAGCAAGTGTGAGGTCACCAAAATTCCGGTGGCGTACCAGAGGGTTGCGAACGCCGACCCAAATCTGGATTACGGCAAGCAGGTGGTGGTCTCGCAAGGTAAGCCAGGCTTACTGCTAAGGATTGTCGAGATCGTATTCGAAGGCGATCGGCCTGTAAAAAGACAAGTTAAGTTAGAAAGCATGGTATCGCCTCCACTCGCAGAAGTGGTGGCGGTCGGCACAAAACGCAAAATTGCCCGCTTAATGAAATCGCCGGTATATGTATCTCGCGGA
>NZ_PFNG01000238.1:29606-29940 GCF_002791875.1 Candidatus Aquicultor secundus
GTCGGTAGTAGATGCGCAAACGGCATGAAGGCACGCAAAGGTGTAGTGGCCGTTGACCCGCGGGTTATCCCGCTTGGGACAAGGCTATACATCGAAGGCTACGGAGAAGCCATAGCCGCCGATACCGGTGGTGCGATTAAAGGAAATCGCATCGACCTGTGCTACAACACACCCGGTGAGTGCTTTGATTTCGGCAGGCGTTCTGTTAAGGTGTCAATCCTTGACAACTAATACAAAGAGCCCGATCTAGCTCGCAAGTTCGGGGCGTTAGTCGAAGGGTGCATGAAACAGTGACACTAGCAACACCACAGGCAACGCTAGAAGTAGTAAAGAA
>NZ_PFNG01000154.1:0-405 GCF_002791875.1 Candidatus Aquicultor secundus
GGATTGGGTGGGAGATAGCGCGCGAAGGGCGCTTAACGCATCCGCATACTGCCATCCCAATGAGGTTCTCTTGGACGATCCGGCCCGCTATCAGGTGCTAAACGTTTTTGAGAGTACGCCGGTCGATATCCAGAGCCGTATCCTTGAGGAAAGGATAGGCCGACTAGAAGAAGGGTTCGCCGCTTATACGCTTGGTGCAATCAGGGCCGAACGGGCCGCCGAATCGGATGCACCGGAGAATTTCGTCTACACGTTTGGCGCCGTCGGCAAGACGGATGAGGCTACAAGAGTGGCCCAGCGTGTTGCAGAGCGCCTGGTCGATGAGGCTAGGGGTGCAAGTACGGCGGCGGATATGCCGGGCTGGAATCGCCTTATCGCAAGCCTTCTGGATTATGCGAGCGCGGT
>NZ_PFNG01000154.1:460-4409 GCF_002791875.1 Candidatus Aquicultor secundus
TATCTCTAAAGCCGACTTTGATACGGCGGTGTCCCTCTTTGAGGCAATGCAAAAAGAGGGAATCAAGCCCGACCTTGCCACATACAACGGGATTATCCCGAAAGTCCCCGATTTTGATACGATTCAACCCTGGCTTGAGAAGATGCTCGCCGAGAACATCCGGCCGGGTGTTGTGATATATAACACGTTGATTACCAAATCCCCCCATCACGACACGGCGGGTTTCTGGTTCAAGAAGATGCTTGATGAGGGCATACAGCCGAATATCATTACCTACAACGCTCTTATCGCCAAGGCCCCGAATTACAGCACGGCCAGCTACTGGTTGGAGGCAATCCTTGAGGACAGCATCCAATCCAATCTTGCCACCTATAATCGCCTTATTGCAAAAGCCCCCGACTACAACACGGTCAAAGGGTTGCTTGAGGCGATGCTTAAAGAAGGTATAAAACCCAATGTGATCACCTACAACGCGCTCATCTCAAAATCGCCCGATTACGATAAAGCGCTGTTGTTGCTTGAGACCATGCGCAAGGACGGCGTTGCGCCGAACGTGGACAGCTTTAGCAGGCTGTTCAGCAAGAACCTGTCCGGCAAATCAGCTGAAGAGGTGCTTGCGCTTTATCAATCACGGGGGATTGCCTCTGAGGAGCCGATTCAGACCGCCATCTCCACGTATCGCAAAGCCGGTCGTGTCGACCAGGCGCTGCTTATCGCGCTCGAGTACCCGCACCTCCTGGTCGCCAAGAAGCTCATCAGGGAAATCATGGATGATGTGTTCGCATATCTTGAGACTATCCGCGAAGAAGGCCCGGCGGATGTTGAAAGCTACAATACACTCATCTCAAAAGCCCCAAATTACGATGCGGCCAAAAGCTGGGTGGATACGATGCGCAAGAAAGATATCCGGCCCGACCTTACTACATATAACGCGCTTATTGCTAAATCGATCGACTTCGATACGGCAAGGTCCTGGCTGCAGGCGATGCAGGCCAAAGGGATTGTGCCCGATATTGAAAGCTATAACGGCTTATTCAGCAAAGACCTCTTTGGCACAAGCGCGGATGAGCTACTGAGCTGGTATCTCGCCCAGGAATACCATCCGGATGAGCCGATGCAGGTCGCCATTGCCTCGTATCGCAGGACGGGCCACGTTAACCGGGCATTACGCCTTGCGCTGGAGTTTCCACAATTGCAATCCGCAAAATCCCTGGTAAGAGAGATTATGAACGATATGTTCGACTACCTTGCGACTATTCGCGAGGAGGGCGTACAGCCGAATATCGCCACGTACAGCGCCCTGATCTCCAAGGCCCCCTACTATAGCATCGCAGAATCATGGCTTGCGACGATGCGCAATAAAGGAATCGAGCCAAATACTGTTACCTATAACGCACTGATCTCGAAAGCCCCGGATTACGAAACCGCCAAGTCATGGCTGGACGTAATGAAAAAGGAAGACGTAAAGCCAAGTGTGGTTACCTATAGTACGCTTATCTCCAAGGCCGATTTCGGGGTGGGCGCCTCTTTGTTGGATGAGATGAAGCGCGAAGGCATTGCGCCAAACGTTATCACTTACAACGCACTTGTTCTTAAGGCGCCGGATTATCCGACGGTCCAATCGCTGCTTGCGACGATGCGGCAGGGTCACATCGAGCCGGATGTCGTAACCTACAACACGCTCATGCTTGCCGCACCCGATTACGATACCGCCAGGGTGTGGTTGGATGAGATGCGCAAAGACGGTATCCAGCCTAACATCGTGACGTATAACAGGCTCTTCAGTAAGAACCTCTCGGCCAAGCCCGCAGACGAGATTGTGAGCTGGTATTTATCCCAGAAGTATCACCCGGACGAACCGGTACAGGCGGCAATCGCCGCATACCAGAAGAGCGGTCATATCGACCAGGCGCTCCGTCTTGTTCTCGAGTATCCCCATCTGCAAGTTGCCCGCAAGCTGATCCGCCAGCATACCGAGCAAGCACTCGCATACCTTAAAAATGTCTCAGGCTATAATCCAAGGCATTCCAACATCGATTATGCCCTCGGTATCGCCTTTATGGAAAAAGGCAAACGCCGTGAAGCAGAACCGCACCTGAAAAAGGCCCTCGCTACTTCTAAGCCTGGGCCAAGAAGGGCTCTACTCGAAGAGTACCTGCGCCAAATCGAGCGCGAACTTACGAAGATGGCATAACAGCGCCTAACCGTTGCGCGCATGAAAATCCAAATCGTGGTAGAATAATTTAAGACACATGAATTATTCTAATGAACTAATTCAATGATTTACTTCAGGTGGGGAAACGACCCGTCGCTGGCCTTATGGCTAGAGGAAACATCCCACACCCCGTTGAAAGTTTTGCTTTCAACGTAAAAGACCGCCTTCCGTGAGGGAGGGCAGTTCCTTTTTAAGGGGCTGACGACCAGTGCCACAGAGACGAGCCGCTTTAAAGCGGGTGAAACGAGGTAAACTCCGGTCGGGTGCAACTCAAATAGGGGGGCGCTTTTGCGCAGTCCCGGGTAGAGGCAGCCGCCCACAAGCGGCACCGGCCCAAACCGGTAGATAGATGACGGGATAAAACAGAATGGGAGTTACGGTTTCCCCACCTCTTTTTGTTTGCTGCACAAATAATAAGTCTATTACCAGCAGAAATAAAAAACACTCGGCGCAAAATCCGAGTGTTTTTTCAATTTTTCTAACAAACTTCTAACAGAATCTTAAAAAAGCTTCTAACATCTGTTACCCATTTATCGCTCTTTTGTGCATATATTATCTTAAAGCAGAATGCCGTCTATGCGCTTCGTGTACGGACAACTTAAGGTTACTGGCCTATAATACAATCTAGTGCTTATAATATAAACAAGCTAAGGTAGTGTGCAGGGTAGCGTAAGAGAGGGCTGGTGATATGAGACAAGTAGTGATTGAGAACCCTATTATCAACGCCCCATTCGACGAGCCGACCCGCCACTTCAGGTTTGCCGACGAGGGGATTACCAATGAGGTGGTTGATGGCCGCCGGACCAGTTCGTACTTCGTGCCCATCGCCAAGCCAAAGAAGAAAGGGTCTAAGCAGCTTCAGTTCGACACCGAATGGACGCAAGATCGCATCGAGGAGAACAAGCTTGTCAACGATATTCGTCGCCGCATCGCCCTGTGGCGCAAGGGTGGCTATGTCGGTGTAACGCCGACAACCGCACGCTTGATTGCTTATTGGACCGATACTAACCGCGAGAAGAAACTCTTCTTTTGCCAGAACGAAGCCCTTGAAACCGCCATCTACATCACTGAGGTAGCCAAGAAGTACGGCGATACCTGGATAGAGAACGCCATTCGCGAGGCGAACGATACATCGAACCCAGGTCTGCCGCGCACGGCGTTCAAGATGGCCACTGGCTCCGGCAAGACTGTCGTCATGGCCATGCTCATAGCGTGGCACACGTTAAACAAGCGTGCTAATCCGCAGGATGCACGCTTCACCGATACCTTTTTAATTGTCACGCCCGGTATAACCATCCGCGACCGGCTGCGTGTGCTGTTACCGAACGACCCGGAGAACTATTATCGTCAGCGGGATATTATCCCCGCACACGATATGGAAAAGCTGGGCCAGGCAAAAATCGTCATCACCAACTTCCACGCATTCCAACTACGCGAAAAGGTTGCTGCCGGCAAGCTTACGAAGTCCATTTTGGCAGATGGGGAGACAAGCGCGTTCACCGAAACGCCCGACCAAATGGTACGGCGTGTTTGCCGCGAGTTGGGTACAAAAAAGAACATTGTTGTCCTCAACGACGAAGCCCACCACTGCTACCGGCGCAAGCCCGACGGCGAGCACGAAAAGCTCGCGGGAGACGATCGCGTCGAAGCTAAGAACCGCGAGGCGGAGGCACGCATCTGGATCTCCGGCATCGAGGCCGTGAAGGCCAAAATCGGTGTAAAGGCTATCTACGA
>NZ_PFNG01000123.1:0-4148 GCF_002791875.1 Candidatus Aquicultor secundus
AATATGAAAGATTATGGTTACTGAGGCTTTATAGAGCCAAAATATCGGGTTGGAATAATTCAAACCCTCGGATAAGACGTAATTCGAACCACAAGGCAATAGCTTTGACAAGCCATTTTTTGTTTTGGAAAAAAGTTTGAAACCGATCCCTTGGTTTGCCGAAATTCTTTAAGTTGGCCGCACTGTCTAAAACAATAGATACAGGTCTATTATTTTAGACAGATATTTTTTAACCCCTCATGGCTCAGCGAAAGCTCTTCTCCCGGTTTTATGTATAACAGAAGGGGACTTGCCATATCTGCCTTAAAAACCTTTGTAATATATCCCGATTAGTATAAAGTATATTATGAAAGTGTCCATAAATAGGAACCTACGTGTTATGAAAAAGACGATTTTATCAAAAAAAGACTTGGAAATACTGGGAGAGACGATCTCTCGGCATGGCTATATCGTGAGCTTTGACGATTTACGGGTGCTGCTTAAAGATATCTCTTACAATGCGCTTAAGAAAAGGATTAGACTTTTAGTTCAAAGAGGCTGGCTGATTCGCATCAAGCGAGGGGTTTATGCTGTTGCCAGTCTTGAATCTCATAGCTTTTCGAACATCCCGCCCTTAGCAATATCTCGAGTCTTTGTTCCTGATTCTTACGTGTCGTTTGAGTTCGCTTTAAATTATCATGGGCACTTTGACCAGCTTCCCGATACAGTAACAGCAGTATCAACTTCAAACCCCAAAACATACCGTTTCCAAAACCTTGAATATCGGTTTGTTAAAGCCAAACCCGAAATGATGACCGGATACGTAGAGATAACAATTGATGGCCAGAAAGCTAGAGTGGCAGAAATTGAAAAGGCTTTACTTGATTTTCTACACTTTAGAAAGGATAGCTACACTGTTGATTTGGTGCTGGAGAAGTTAAAAGAAGCGGGCACTGATCTTGATTCCAAAAAACTAGCCGACCATGCAAAGCTTTATCCGATAACGGTTCAGAGAAGAATGGGCTTCCTTTTAGACATCGCCGGTATTGATTCTAATAAGCTCTATGAGAACATAAAAAATACGCCTGGGTTTGCCAAGCTCACCAAAAATTCGACTATATTTAACGCCAAATGGAGGCTCTACTTTGAAGATAGATTTGTTAAGTAGGGCTCAGCTCTTCATTGCCAACAAGAATAACTTTAAACAAGACTCCCATAAATTGCCTGCACTTAACTTTAGGGAAGGGTTTTAGACATGCAAATATCTATCAACGACTTGGAAAGTTTGATAGATCCGACAATCCTTCAAAGAGGCAAGGATTATTTTAGGCGCGGTCTAGTGGCAGAGCTGGAAGAGGTTGAAGAAGATAGATGGTCGGCTTTGGTTGAGGGCACACAAACCTATGAGGTTAGAGTTAAGCTTAAAGGCGACAGGATAGCGGAATCTTTGTGCGATTGTCCTTATGATTTTGGTCCTGTCTGTAAACACGAAGTAGCTGTGTACTTGGCTATTGGTAAAATTCTTGCGGGCGAGGATTTACCGGAGAAAAAGAAAAAACCCAGTCAGAGACAAGCCAAGCGGAAAACCGTTGCCGATAAGATAATCGGAATTGTGAAAAAACTAACCGAAGAAGAAATGCGGGAGATTATCTTAGAATATGCTTTGAATGATCGGGAGTTTAGGAACACACTTCTTGCTCGAAATTTGCTTAAGAAGGGTGAAGCTGGTGAGAATAAAAAGGAAGACTACAAGCGGATTATGAGGGATTCCTTGCGCTTAGGGATGGACCGCCACGGCTTTATAGGTTATTGGAGCAGCAGCCGAGCCATTAGAGGAATTGAAGAGCTGGTTTATGAAGCTGACAAGATGTTAGAACAACAAAAACCGGAAAGAGCCCTTCCAATTTATCAGGCGGCCATTGAAGAAACAGTTCCGGCCCTGCAATATGCCGATGATTCCAACGGCGATTTGGGTGGGGTTATTGAGTTATCGTTTGAAAAATTAAACGAGTGTGCCGAAGATATTGCAGACAAAAACGTTCGCAAAGACTTGTTTGAATACGCTCTTAAAGCTGCTAAGGACAAAATTTATGATGGTTGGTCTGATTGGCAATGGGAGTGGCTAGGAATCGCTTCAAAATTAATCGGCAACCTTGAAGAAAAGAAAAAATTACTTCAGAAGATAGATGAATTGGCCGCGGCTAGCCAGATAGAAGATTCATATTCCAGCAAATATGACCGGGAAAGGGCTGCCGAGCTTAAGTTAGAAATCTTAAAGAAGTGGGACCAGGAAAAGGTCTCTCAATTTATCGCCGATAATTTAGAACACACGCCGATTCGGCGCATTGCCCTTGAAGATGCCATCGTCCAAAAGGATTATAAGAAGGCTAAGGAGCTGGCCAAGGCGGGCATGGAGCTTGATGCCAAACGCGGTTATCCGGGCTTGGTCCATGAGTGGCTTAACTCGCTTCTAAGGATTGCCGAGCTTGAAAACGATGCAGAAGCCGTTAGAAAGTATAGTAAAGAGTTATTCTTCAAGGGTCATCACGAATTTAAATACTACGATAAGCTCAAAAGTACTTATTCTCAAGAAGAATGGCTGGGTGTAGCTGATAGGCTAATTAAGGAATTGATTGAGTCTCGAAACTGTGATACCTACATAATGGGCGAGATCTTTATTAGAGAAGAGAAATGGCCGGAACTTTTAGGTTTAATGAAGAGCAACCCGTCCGAGCATACGCTGGATTCATTTGGGAAATATCTAGAGGACCGTTTCCCGGACGATCTAATCGAAATTCATGAACTAGTGATAAGAGACATACTTAAGAGGACTTCGGGCCGTGCTGTCTATCAAAATGCTTGTCGGAGGCTTAGGCGAATGAAGAAGATGGGTGCCGGGGAAAGAGTCCTAAAAATGGTTGAAGAATTTAGGCGTACTTATAAAAATCGCCGAGCTCTTTTGGAAGAGCTAGAGGAGTTCTGAGTTACATTTCTATTTAAGAAGATGATTGTGAGTTGCTTAACCATCGCGCTATAGGGGACATATTTATGGAACAATTTATTACAAACCGAGAAGAATTAATTGATGATTGGAAAGCTGCTGCAAGCCATATCAAAGCTGAATTTGGCATCGAGAAAGCTATTGGGTATTTTGTAGGGGAGAAATTCTATAATCTTACAGAAGAAGTCAAGCGTTTACAAAGAGACAACAAAGATGATTCCAAAATCGTAAATAACCTTGAACGATTATTGTTTAGGTGTTCGCAAGAAATTATGGCAACATTCACGGAGCAGGAGCTAAATGACTACTTCAGATCAAATCCAAGGTTTGGTGCACTGGGCCATGTATTGAACGAAGATGGACATAGGTTATTTGTAGAAAAGGGGGCAGTAGAACATACGATTGACACCGAAATCGAAGATGCCCTAATTATGGGGGAAATGAAGAAATATTTAAAAGTTAATCCATAGCTACGGGATGCAATCGCAGATTACCCAGATGCTTGTCTTAACGACAACACTTGATTTTTCGAAAGCCGATAAGAGTCTATGCAATCAAACTGAGCAGTTGCCGCTAAGAATCCACATAAAATGTGTGTTATATCACTAAACATATCTTCTCCACTGGTTCGAATAGCGACCGATCCGGGGAGCTAAATGGAAGATTATGGCTTTGTAAAGCCATAATCTTTTTCTTCGTGCGCCCGGCAGGGCGCACGTACTTGAGGGTGAAAGTCCCTTGCAGGCCCGACAGGGGGAACTGCTAGCTAAACGGCAAGGGTGTCTACCGTGAGGTAGAATCTGAAGGAAGCCGAAGGCAAAACACTGGCCCGACGAACAGAAACCGCATAAGAGGCGCACATGTTGGATAAGAAGGCGAATTGAACCGCCCCGGGTATAATGGCTCTTATGCTTGGTATAACAGCGGCCTCTACGGTTATTATGAGAGAAACACCCTTTGTATGCGCGTTGAAAATTGGACCACGGGCACAGAGCAAATTAATAGTCCCTGGACCAACGCGTATTCTCAGGCCTATGCGCGAGCAAACTTCAATTTTGGCTTTGAATGGCTCTTATCCTGTATAATATATGACAGACCCGAGAATGTTTGGGTTAAAGTTAAGTACGATGGCACTGTATCCTGGAGCCCCAGTAGAAATTAAGATTGC
>NZ_PFNG01000230.1:0-4105 GCF_002791875.1 Candidatus Aquicultor secundus
ATACTAGTTGGTTTTTAAGATTGATGCTGCTGGTAAGATATAAATTCCGCCAGCTTCTCCAATAACTCAAAGTTTGAATAGCGTCCACTTACGGCAGCAAATAGTCCCTATTCAAACAATGGCTTTGACGAGCCATTTTCTAGTTAGGGAAAAATTGAACCCTCAAAGGATTCGAACTTTCGCATCGCAATCGCACACTTTTTATTGATACGCATATTGTTACAGCTGGTAGTTGATTTGAGCGGTGTCTGATGAGAGCTGGTCTGTTTATTTTTAGAATGGATGATTGACTCGTTTCCCATTTGGATATAAACTGGCATTGATATAAACGCTAGTTTATATCAAAAGGAAGTGGTTGCTTATGGACGTTCATTCGGATGCTCGCGTTGAAATGATCGCTAAAATATTCAAGACGCTTTCCGATACTAACCGGCTTCGAATAATCAAGGCGTTGACGATGAATTGCCAATCTGTATCGGCAATTGTCAAAGCGACGGAGATGTCACAACCGCTAGTCTCGCACCATCTTAGTGTATTGAGAAAAACCGGTTTGGCTCGCGCTGAGCGGCATGGCGCATATACCTACTATTGACTTAGTGATGTTGCGGTCTGGGAGACTGTTGAGCACTGCGGACTAATCGCAAATCGATTTGAAAGAACTGCGCTAGAAGGGCAAGAAAAAAAGATTGAGTGATAGCAAGAGCGTACAGGTTAAGGCGTGGAGGTTTATATGGCGGAGCAAATGGTTTTGAATCAAAAAGAGCGTCTTATTAGTATTTTAAGAAGAGAACCGACGGAGAAGCGAACCTTTATCGCCCCCGACGGAGCGACAAGCATGGCAGTCATCGAGGTTATGGAGAAGACGGATTGCTATTTGCCGGAAGCCCACGGTGATGCTTTGATGATGGCAAAACTGGCAATCGCAGCCAACAGGTTAACTAGCGCAGAAAACATCGGTATCCCTTTTTGCACAACGGTTGAAGCTAAAGCGATAGGCTCAACCGTTGAGCTTGGCACAAAAGAAAAAAGACCAAAGACTACAGCTTATGCCCTTGAGAGCATAGCAGATATAGATCGCCTTCTTCCTATTGATCCAGGTAGTGGCCGGGCAAAAGTTTGCGTGGAGGCGGTAACGATAGTAAGTTAGAAAGTCTCGGATGTTGCGATCATTGCCAATCTTGTAGGGCCGGTAAGCCTTGCCACCTCACTGATTAATCCAAGTATCTTTACCGAAGCGATTCAAGACGACAAAGATGCAGCGCATGAACTTCTAAAGCTTACGACCAAAAACCTTATAGAATTTGGCGGTGCCATGCTCGCGGCCGGAGCCGATGTAATATGTATTGCTGAGGCAGCTACCGCACTTGAGGCCATAGACCGCAGCGCTTTTGAAGCGTTTGTGCTGCCGTACATAAATGAGATGACGGATTATTTCCGAGATACTCTTGATGTCCAATCAATCGTTCAGTTCTGCGGTGATGTTTCTAAGTTTGGGGATGCCATTTCTAATATTTCTGCAGCGGCAATAGGTATTGATTCAGTGGCTAATGTAAAAACGGTTAAGAGCCTAGTCGGGTGCAAAGCTATTATGGGAAATATAGGCGCAGAATTGCTGACGAACGGTGAGCCAAATGCTGTTTTTAGAGCTGGTATGCAAAGCCTCATAGACGGGGTAGATATCTTGGCGCCTTCTTGTTACGTTAGCCTTAAAACACCGATTACAAATGCAAGAAGTCTTATAAGGGCGGTTATGAGATCAGATCCTCCAGCTCCTTGCTGTTGATTATGCCAATATCTTACAAACTCTTTATAAGCACTCTGTGTTTGTTATCATTTAAGAAAATGCTTTAGGTTGTGATTGATAAGTGAAAACTAAGATAATTGTTAGCACGATAGGGATATTGGCCCTCATTGCCATTGGCAGCTATTTCTTCCACTCGAGCAGCAAAACCGCTACATCAAATCCAAATGCGGCTCCAATGCAAGTCATTTCGGTGGATCAAGTTGCGCAATCACCAGAGAGTTTTAAGGGTCAGATTGCTGTTTCCGGTACCGTTACAAGAATCGATAAGCCAGATATAGCGTTCACCCTGGGGTACTCAGATGCATGCGTTAGGATGCCGATAGTCTACAATGGAAAATCACCAAAGGTCGGCTCAAACGTGGTCATCTACGGGCAAATCACGAGTGCGGGCAGCGGCAAATATATCTTTTCTGGACAGGAGGTCCGCCAAGATGCACAGTAAGAGGTTTTATCTGGCAATCGCTTTTATTGCTACGTTTTTTATTCATGGTGTCTATCTTACGTGGCAGAGCATGTGGGCTTCAAGCAAGTGGATACAAACTGCTGCCGATTCATCGTTCTTAACCAACCTAACCCGATACTTTCAGACTCAGGATTATTTGTTGGGTATCTCCTACGGGTTATCATTGGCATTTATGGTCTATGCGTTCTTGAGACTCAAAGAAGGACAAAAAAGCGGCGCGGCGGGGTTAGTTGGTGGAGCCACACTTACTGGCTTGCTCTACTTCGGTGGCTGTTTTTTGATCGGGTGCTGTGGCTCTCCGATGCTTGTTGTATACCTAAACTTATTTGGAGCGGGGTTTTTAGGTTTTGCAAAGCCGCTTGTTCTCATACTGACAATGCTCTCGATTACCATAGGTTATTTCTGGATGGAGAGAAAAGCAAAAACGGCTACCTGCAATTGTCCAGGCGGCTTGTGTGGTGAGGTTGCGAACGATGAACCAAGAGTTGATAGATAAGCTTAAAAACGAGCTTGAAGAAGGCATGGGTCTTGAAAAGTGCCGAAAGTGCGGTTGCATGAAAGATGCGCTCAATGCTCTCGAAGAGGCTCTTCCGCAGCTTAAGGAAAAAGGAATAGCCAAGATAGCTGAGCGGGTTGATGGGTGGGTAGGTGAGCTTGAAGAGCAAAAATATAAGTGAGCGGGTTGTAAACACTGCTACGGGGCCGTAGCATCAAATGCACTTCATGATCTTTTAGAAGAGACGCAGACAGAAACGCAAGCAGTTGAGTTTCTTGAGACAAACCTTAAGTGGCCGCCCCTTCCGGGTGAATACTCTGTTCTGTGCAGAAGCCAAAACTGTCATGTTGCAGTTTCGACTCTTGGTAGTGAGACCCTTGCAGGAGAACTGGTACAAGCACAACCGGCGGGTTTGAGCATAGTCGGCAAAACCGAGACGGAGAACATCGGCATCGATAAGCTCATAAAAAATACTATCACAAACCCTGCTATTCGATTTCTTATCCTTGCTGGGTCCGATCCTGAAGGGCACTTTAGCGGCAAAACAATTCTTGCCTTATTCGAGAACGGAGTTGATGAGAATATGCGTGTTGTCGGCTCACCTGGTAGGAGACCGGTTTTGAAAAATGTGACGCTTGAAGAGGTAACCACATTTACAAATCAGGTCAGAATTATCGATATGATTGGCTCAGAGAGCATTGTGGCTATATCGCGGAATATTGAAGAGCTTGAGAAGAGTCTGCCAAAATCTTACAGCATCCGGCCTGCCCATATTGAAGAAGTTCCAAGAATCAAGGCAGGGGAGCCGAAAGTCCTAAAGCTTGATAAAGCCGGTTACTTTGTCATTATCCCTGAGCCCACACAAAATTTGCTCATCGTTGAACATTATTCAAATGATAACAAGCTTCTTCATGCCGTAGAGGGCGAAGATGCTCGAAGCATCTACTTTACAGTTATTGAAAATGGCTGGATCAGTGAACTCTCGCATGCCGCTTATCTTGGAAAAGAGCTAGAGAAAGCCGAGCTCTCGATGAGACTTGGGTTTAAGTATGTCCAAGACGGTATGTAAGAGAATTCTCGAAGCTCGTGCTTGAGCTGTCGATACAAGTATAATGTATTGCTATATTTTGAGTTGAGGTTTTATGGACGAGATAAAAGAGATTGAAGCTCATGGTTGCTGAGAAGAGCTCGTTGATGTTGGTAAACATCAATCATCAGAGCAAGATTCGGCAATTACTTCGAAGCTACATCAAAATACTGAAGATTGCATGATTTGCGGCTCATCCCTTGAATATCTTGGGCAAGCCGAAGAGCTAACATGCGTCTATTGCGGCGTATCAGA
>NZ_PFNG01000230.1:4150-5325 GCF_002791875.1 Candidatus Aquicultor secundus
ATTGAAGCAATAGAGGACATTGCTTTTACAACCACCTCAAAAGATCCGGTTGAGATATCTGAACTCATGATGGCTCATCCCGCTCTTCCGATGCTAGGATGCCAGCACGCCTATATTGCTGCCGGTGCCTTGATGGCAGCAATAAAAAACGAAGGCCGAAAAAGATTACAAATGAAGATATAAAAGAAGTATTCAAAAGAACCGAGAGACAGGCTACCGGGGGATATTGTGGTCTTACCGGAGTTTGCGGCATCGCACCGGCAATCGGGGCATGCTTTGCGGTACTTCTTGGCTCAAAATGCGGCAAGGATATCGAACAGAGGATTACGATGGACGCGGCAACTCGGATCTCAGAGGTAATCAGAGACCTTACAGGCCCAAGCTGCTGTAAAGCGTATGTGCGGGCATCCTTACTTGTTGCCACAGATTTCCTGGAAGAAAAGTTCAATATAACGCTTTCAATCAAGGAGCGGGAAATATCCTGTACATATGTTGAAAGACACCCCCATGGTTGTCGAGTTAGCAAGTGCCCTTATTTTGGGGGAAATTGGGAGGTTAAAAAAGTGGTTGAGCATAAACCATCAAATCCGATGGATGTTTACGATGATTTTTTCTCTTTAACTTACCAGGCGGGAGCCATGGATGTTAAAACCAAGCATCTTGTTGCGCTTGCCGCATCTCTTGCAGCAGGGTGCCAGCCCTGAACTGATTACTGCCTTACAGTTGCAAGGCAGCATGGAGCGACAGAGACAGAGATCAACGAAGTCGTCATGTTAGCTATGACGGTAGGCGCTCACAAAACGAGACTTATGGCCGAGAAAGGGCCAAAGAAGCCCACACTCGAAGAACTCAAAAATGAAGGTATCGAGCCTGAAGTAGCTCAAAACGGAGCTAATGCGGAAGCTGACTGCTGAACGCCATAAGATGCTCTGGTAGAGCACTTAATAAATATGTGATTTAAGAGATTGATCACTTCAGCTCAGAGATATATCTCGATAGCTTCTCCAATAACTCAAAGTTTGAATAGCGTCCACTTAGGGCAGCCCCTGTAATGGCTTGTCAAATTATGGCTTTGACAAGCCATTTTTTCGTGTGCGCCCGGCATGGGCGATAGCTTGGCGGTGAAAGTCCGCTATGGGCTTGGCAGTGGGAACCATTAGCCAAGGGCAAGGGTG
>NZ_PFNG01000188.1:0-815 GCF_002791875.1 Candidatus Aquicultor secundus
TCTTGCTTTAGTACGGCGACGTCTTGCTTTAGTACGGCGACGTCTTGCTTTATTTCAGAGAGTTCAATATGGATTCCTGCAATCTCTTCTTGTATACGAGCAAAATAAGGTAGTATTACCTGCTCAATGCCTTCGTTAAATATTTGTATGAATTCTTTTCTTTCTTCAGGACTCATTTTTGCTCCTTGGCAATCGGTAGTATTATTCTGCCCTAACATTATATCCTGTGCAAGCGAAACCTGCAAGACCATATGTGCTATTGTGCAAATGCAAGCGTGCGGTAGATTATAACCGATACTTCCGCCCTGTTTGCGCTGGCATTTGGCTTGAAGTTGCCGTCGGTGCAGCCGGTGACGATGCCGTTTGAGGCGATGAGCTGGATAACGTTTTTTGCCCAGTGCCCCTCAATATCCGGGAACGAACTCTTGTTTGATCCGGGGCTTAAGTCCATCGCCCGGGCTATTACCGAGCATATCTCGGCGCGGCTGATCCGTGCTTCCGGCCTGAAGGTGCCGTCCGGATAGCCACCGATAATCCCATTGGTTACAAGCGCCGATATATAGGATTCCGCCCAGTGTCCCTTGACGTCGGTGAAGGTGTTTGAGCCGTCCGTTGGGATACCTTGTGCAAGGCAGAGCATCTTGGCGAACTGTCCCCTGGTTACGATCTCGTCGGGCTTGAACGTGCCGTCTGAATACCCGGCGATAACGCCGCGCTTAACCAGATCCTCGATCTGGGTAAAAGCCCAGTAGTTCAGCGAGACATCGGGGAACGTGCCGCCCATCTGGTAGATCCATGTGCTCTTCAGGCTGAGC
>NZ_PFNG01000188.1:991-1354 GCF_002791875.1 Candidatus Aquicultor secundus
GTACGCCTTGCCGGACGAGTTGCGGTCTTCCGCCCCTTTAAGATACGGCTGGGGGCTCGCGTTTGGCCACGCCAGTTCAACATTTTCGGTATGCCCGCCGCAGCTCGAGAAATAGTAGGCGGCAATAGGAGCGCCGCTATAGGTGATAACCTGTCCCTTTGTGTCTGCGACGGCTTTCGCCCACCTGGCCCCCCAGTTGGTGCCGCCCGAAGTCTCATTGATTTTATCCACGCCGATATAGACCTGGCTTTGAACGGAGTCATAGAGATCGAATGTATTCTGCGGTTTCATGAATTTTACCGCATAAGTCCTCGCGGCGACGGCCTGCGCATAAAGTGCATCATACGGCCAGCTTGAAGGAAC
>NZ_PFNG01000180.1:0-4079 GCF_002791875.1 Candidatus Aquicultor secundus
GTATAGAGGTCTTATGGGTTTAGTAATTATCCGGTAAGAAAATTATACTAATAGTTGTTGTATATTAGTGCTTATAAGTGTTTATAAGTTTTCGTTAAATTAAAGGAAATCCGGCAGCTATCAAGAATATGTAACTACTCAACAATAGTTCTAGGTGGTATCGGTTGGTAGACGCGATAATACTTGCAGGAGGAAGCGCAAAAGGATTGGCTGAAGTACCGGCAAAAGGCTTGGTGCCGGTTAACGGTAGGCCTATGTTCGAGTATGTGGTCGATGCGCTCAGCCGCTGCAAGGATATCGACCGTATCTGCGTGGTACTCCCGGTCGAGCATTCGCTCAACAGGTTGGCCGCAAAGGCGGATGTCGTAATGGCGACAGGGAGCCTGCCCAGGGTCGCAAAAGCGGGGATTGATTTTCTAGGTACAAAGAACCAGGTGCTGATTTTGTCCGCCGACATACCGCTGATTTCGCCTGAGGCCATTAGTGATTTCCTCGAGCGTTGTTCAAAACGCAAAGCAGGGTTTTACTACCCGATAGTTAAGTACGGCGAGTCCGAGAAGCGCTTTCCCGATGTAAAGCGAACCTACGCAAAAGTAAAGGAAGGCCGTTTTACCGGGGGGAACATCGTGCTCGTCGAGCCCGAGTTTGTAAACAGGAACATGGCGTTTATCGAGCGGATGTATGAGCTTCGCAAACAGCCCGTAAAGCTCGCTCGGGTCCTTGGCATCATGTTTTTGTTCAGGTTTGTGCTGGGGTTGCTAAGTATTGGCCAGCTTGAGGAGAGGGTAGGCCGGCTAACGCAGTCGACTTGCATGGCGGTAATAACCCCGTTTATCGAAATAGGGGTCGATGTGGATAAGGAATCGGATTTGCAACTGGCAACGGTCGCGTTACGTGGAGGTACGCATGAGTAGGATAACCATTATAACCGATGGTGCCCCACAGCCTGTCGGGCCTTATTCTCAAGGTATAAAGGCGGAAAACCTTGTTTTTGTGTCGGGTCAGATTGCGCTCGATCCTGAAACAGGCAAGCTTATCGATGGAGACATCAAGGAGCAAACACAGCGGGCGCTTAAAAATGTCGAGTCGGTGTTGACCGCGGGAAATAGTTCTCTTGATGGTGCGGTGAAGGTGACAGTATATTTAAGCGATATAGCAGATTTTCCGATAGTAAATGATGTATTCGGTGAATTTTTCTCTAAGCAACCGCCAGCTAGGGAGGCCGTACAAGTTGCAGGCTTGCCAAAAGGCGCGAAGATAGAAATCTCAGCCATAGGATTGGCAAGATCGTAGTAAAGGAGCCCGAATGGAAATTACAAAGGTGAGCATTAGGCCAGTAGAGATGAACAAGGTTAAGGCGATTGCGAGCATTACGATCGACGACCAGTTTGTTGTTCACGATCTGCGTGTCGTTGAGGGTGAGAAGGGTCTTTTTGTGGCCATGCCGAGCCGCAAATTGCCGAGCGGTGATTTTAGAGACATAGCTCATCCGATCAATAGCGAAACACGAGAGCGTATCCAGGCGGCTGTTATTGCCGAATACAAGCAACAGCTTGGCGGCTAAGCTTACTGCATAACGCTTTAATTTAATATTGTTTAGGGCTATTTAAGATAGCTTGCTACCGCTATTTCGTATATAATCAGTAGTAGTTTTTTCGAAAGACTGATTAGAGTATCAATGTTTAACCAGGGAGGGTAATGTTGAAACGAATAGCAAAGGTAGTATTGATTGTAGTAGCCATATCCTTATTGCTCTCAGGCATTGCCTGGGCATCGACTCCGGAGATAACCATAAAGGTCAACGGAGTCGCACTATCTTCCGAGATCCCACCACTCATTGTTTCCAGCAGTACCATGGTCCCGATGCGCACTATCTGTGAATCGATCGGCGCCGGAGTTACCTGGGACCAGAGAACCAAGACGGTTATCGCAACCAAATCAGGTCATATCGTCAAACTCCAGGTAGGAAACCGTATACCCACAAAGGACAATTCACCGATGAAACAGCTGGATGTTCCGGCGATGCTTATAGAAGGGCGCACCCTTGTGCCGGTGCGCTGCATCGCTGAAGCCTTCGGATCTACGGTTGGCTGGAACGGCGCAACCAGAACGGTCGATATCGCGTACAGCGATATTCGTGACGGTAAGACGGCGCAGGATGTTCTTAACGAGTCAACGGCAACGCTTGATGCGGTTACCTCGTATAAGTTCGGCGGGACGACAAAGTCCACCTTGATTATATCGCCCGACCAAGCCGGTTCAGGCCCCATGGCCATAACCCAGGAGATGACCGGCGCATTTAGAAAGCCCCAAGAGGTATATGTAAAAACGACGACAACGGCATCGGGGGGCGGAGACCTTCTTGGTCTTGGAACTTCAGGCGCTGATGTTAGCGAAAGCTATACCAACGGTTCTGAATACTATGAGAAAGTCGACGGCGCATGGGAGCTGGTCGATACCCAGACCTCTTCAATACTCAACGCGCTCGTCGGCGGTAATACCATGCAGAACCCGAACGCGACGCTTACCGAGTTTAAGGATATTGCAACTATTGTCGCTTTTGGTGATGATGCGCTGGTAAACGGCAAGCCGCATTACACGATTTACGTAAAGCTCGACCCGAGAGGGTTTAAGGATTATCTGTTGAATCTGGTCACTCAGCTGGCGGGCACCGATGCTACACCTGAAGATCTCGCACTAATGAAAGAGGTATACGGACAGCTGCTTCAGGGTATGAGGTTCGATATGGCGTACAGGGTGTTTGTGGACAAGGATACAAAGATTGCCGATTATTACGAAACGCGCAGCATATTTAAGATGGCTATGGAGGGACTGGGTACCATTACCTCTAAGGCCGATTCATCCATGAGTATTTCCGACTTGAATCAGCCGGTGGTTATGCCGGTTGTAAAGTAGATAATCAGGCGGCTTGTAAGACGGTGTTTTGCGGTCGGCCCTCTATGAATGCGATGATGTTCGCCATGGTCGTGTCCAAAATCCTCTGAACGGCCTCGGTGCTGTTAAACGCGTTGTGAGGGGTTATAATAACGTCGTCTCTAAAGAGAAGCATGTGCGTCTCAAGGGCGATTCGCAGTTTTTCGTGCGTGTATTCGTGCGAGAGCAGCTGGCGTTCTTCCTTTATCAATCCTTCTTCTTCGATAACGTCCAGACCGACGCCGTTTAAAATGCCGTTCTGCAGCCCTTCCACCAGCGCCGAGGTTTCAACCAGACCGCCTCGGGATGTGTTTATCAGGATCGCACCCCGTTTCATCCCGTGGATATTTCTGCGATTGATCATGTGGTGGGTATGCGGGTTGTACGGTGCGTGCAGGCTTATCACATCGGATATCCGAAGCAATTCATCCAGGTCTTCATATTTAAAATCCAGGTTTTTGGCCAGGAGTTCGTCGCGTCTCACATCAAAAACTACGACGTTCATCTCGAAGCCGTGGGCCATTCGGATGACGTGTTGGCCGATGCTCCCGGCGCCGACCACGCCGATCGTTCTGCCTTTTAGATCAAAACCGCGAAGCCCGGCAAGGTCGAAGTTGCCACGACGGGTGCGCTCGACCGAAGGCAATATTTTTCTAGAAAGGGCGAGGATAAGCGCGAATGTGTGCTCGGCCACTGTGTTCTCCCCGTAGAAGGGTACGTTTGATATCTCAATGCCCCCGGCCGCGCACACGGTAAGGTCGATGTGATCGAACCCGGTCGACCGGGTGGCGATCATTTTTAAGTCCGGCAGTTGCTCTATTACGCTTTTATCGATATCCGAGTAGATAAAAGGCGAGATTACATCAAAACCCTTAGCAAGCTCGACGGTATCGACCGTGAGCGGTTCGGTGAAAAAGGCAAACTCGAATTTGCCGTCGAGGTGCCCCTCGATGTATGCTTCCTCCCAGGGTTCTACTTCAAAAAAAGCCACTCGTGCGGGCATATAAACCATCTCCATCAAAGCAATCTACTGCTTATAGTGTTTTGTATCTAGTACCGCGACATCCTACTTTCTGTGCATGTCATTCTGAAGGAGCGATTAGCAATTGATTGTCATTCTGAAGGAGCGAAGCGACTGAAGAATC
>NZ_PFNG01000244.1:0-804 GCF_002791875.1 Candidatus Aquicultor secundus
ACCGTCAGCCCCGGCCTCGGCGCTACATTGACATTCAACACGGTAACTACCAAAGGTATTACAAGTATCAACGCCACAAGCACTGCCCCGCCCATCCCTTCCGGGTTCCAGCTTGTTGGAAGTTTCTATGAGGTAACTACAACAGCGCAGTTCACGGGAGATATACTTGTAACCTTCCCCTATGACCCGAGTATCTCGGCCGCCGAGGAAGCAAACCTTGAGCTGCGCCACTGGCAAGCCGATGCATGGGCCGATGTTACTTATTCAAAAGATATCGTCGCCAAAACGATAACGGGGCGCGTTAGCTCGCTTTCTCCGTTTGCAGTAATCAAGCAACCCGTCGTACCTACCCCGCCATCGGGGGTAAGCCCGAGTTCGGGCGGAGGCTCGAGCCCGCAAGATCAAGCGCCGGCTACGCCGCAGGGCTTAAAGCTCGTATCCAACTTAGGGTTGATCCAACTTGCCTGGGATGCGAATAAAGAGGCGGATCTGGCGGGATATAAAGTCTATCGGATAATGGGCAGCGGCGGGCCCGATAAGCCGAGCAAGGTTGCCCCGCTCGCCAACGTGAGCGTGACCCAATACAACGACACCACCGCCAACAAAGGAATTGTTTATACCTATTACGTAACTGCGGTCGATAAAGCGGGAAACGAGAGCGCCCCGGCCAGCCTTGAGACCGCGCTGGCCGAGGTTGCCGCGGAGGTCACCTTCTACGATGTGCCGCCAAACGCCTGGTACGAGGAGAATGTTTCCAAGCTTGTAACGGGTAAGGTCCTGGGAGGATATCCCGACGGAACGTTT
>NZ_PFNG01000244.1:835-1000 GCF_002791875.1 Candidatus Aquicultor secundus
AAGCAGAGCTGGGAATATAGTTACGTTGAGACGGCCAAAGCACACGGCGCCATCTCGGGCTATCCAAACGGCACGTTTGCGCCCGGCAGAAGCATAACCAGGGCAGAGATCGCCTCGATCCTGACAAAAACGCTGAAACTGTCCGGCGGCTCAAGCTCGCTTATC
>NZ_PFNG01000244.1:1020-1582 GCF_002791875.1 Candidatus Aquicultor secundus
TCATCTCCGGATACCCCAACCGCACATTCAAGCCCAACGGCGCCGCGACAAGGGCCGAAGCCGCTAAAATGGTCGCGGGATTAGTAAAATAGCAGAATATTCACTGTCATTCTTAAGCGTTGTGAAGAATCCAGACCAACAACTGCCATTCTTAAGCGTTGTGAAGAATCTAGCGCTGCTATAGGTGCCACAACAAAAAGACTGCTAAATTCACTGTCATTCTGAGCGAAGCGAAGAATCTAGCGCTGCTATAGGTGCCACAATAAAAAGACTGCTAAATTCACTGTCATTCTGAAGGAGCAAAGCGACTGAAGAATCTCGGGTGCAGTTGGTTTGTTTGAAGTGTGAGGGTCTAGGCTTAGATAAACTGCGTGAGATGGATGGTTGATAATGCTTGGTAAATGCAGTATAGGTACTTCTTAGCAAGGTGAATTAAAGCTTAGACGAACTCAGTGACAGAAGTCTGTGAGTGCTCTCTAGATTCTTCACTTCGTTCAGAATGACAGTTGCTGGTCTGGATTCTTCACAACGCTTAAGAATGGCAGTTGTTGGTCTGGATTCT
>NZ_PFNG01000069.1:0-489 GCF_002791875.1 Candidatus Aquicultor secundus
CGATATCTGCCTGGACGAGCGCATGGTTTTCGATACTGCGGCCGATGCGGGTGAGCACTTCGCGAGTGAACACCGTAGTAAACGCGATACAAGGGCTGGCCATGGCGCCGTTACCGATCAGGATGTCGATAGCGACTTGTTTGAGATCCTGCGCAGCGTTAGAAAGACTCTGGCCGATATCGCGGAGCTGCCGCCTTACGCGATTTTTCACGACACTACGCTCAAAGACATGGCGAAATATTTCCCGTGCGACTTGGACTCACTGGCCAACATCACCGGTGTGGGTGAGGTAAAGCTTGAGAAGTACGGCGACGCGTTTACGCAAAGTATTACCGAGTATTGCGCTTCGCGTGGGATCGACCCAAAACCGATCAAGCCCAAACGCCCGGCACGGGTGGTTAAAGAGAAGCGGCCCTCCGAGGCCAAAACCTCAACCATCCAGGAGACCCTCATGCTCTATAGGAGGGGCCTAAGCCTGAGCGATATGGC
>NZ_PFNG01000069.1:532-4370 GCF_002791875.1 Candidatus Aquicultor secundus
TCCCGGCAGAGCGGCAGGCGAGGATTATTGAAGCCATCCAAGAGGTAGGCCCAGAGGTTCTGCGCCCCATAAAAGAAAAACTAGGCCACGGCGTCTCATACGAAGAAATACGCCTGGTCAGGGCACAGTATGTATACAACCGGAAACGGTGCCTGTCTTGAGTATTTGAGTAATCGAACTGTTGCCAAACAGCCACGAATTTTTGAGCTTCTAATAAAAAGAGACGGCAAAAGAAGTTTAACCGGCCAGATTTTTCTTCTTTTTAAAGCAGCCTTAGCTCTTTGTGTTTGAAGGTGTTCGCTAGTCCATTCAAAGATGGGTTCGTCTTTGCCTCTAGCTACCGTCCTGGTTTTGTCTTTGCCTTGGATACATTTTTCTTTAATGGGACAATTCTTACAGTTTTTCTTTTTATCCCACAACCAAGTAGAAGGTAAGCCACCAATCGGTTAGAATTAGTTATATGTAGCAAGAAACAAACCAAAAATTCAGGCATAATAAAAACTATTTCTATTAAGGGGGACGAATGATCGTAACAAAAAGACTACCTGCGCTAAAATTATCCGCACTTCTGCTGGCACTTCTACTAACTCTCGGCGCTCTTGCCGTGACCGGATGTAATGAGAACGACAATGGTGGCAACCAGGCAAAGGCGCCAACAACGACCGAGAAATCAAAAGAGGTCAATGCCAACTGGACTATCAAAGTAAACGATAAGCACACCGTCGATTCACAGGGCCTACCGATCGATTACACGCTGCAGTTTACGGCCACAAAGGCTGGCGGTACCGACCCGACGGGTTCCTACAAGGGAACAGCGCACCTCACTGTAAAATCCGATTTGAGCAAGTTCAAAGGACTGCCGCAGTCGGTTATTAAAGTGATGGGGAGCATAGACGGGCAAGGGGACGACAAGAACCTTACGTTCAAGGTTATAACCTTCGCCGATGCGCGGAAGGGCGCGGCGAGCCACGGTTCTGTCGATAGCGACTTTACACCGGCAACGCTGGTGCCCCCGACGAAAACTAAGACAACCGCAACATTAGCTTAATATCGAGGCTAAGGCCATCGGTGGCGAGCATGCCAAGTATTCGGATCAAAGGTCCGCAAGCGATAAAGTATCTTTCAGCATGAACATAGTCGGCGCGACCGTCTATATCGATATTCTTCCAAACGCCGGCAGATTTAAGGGCACTGTAACGGGCGATCCGATTAAATAGCAAGGTTTTATGTCATAGCCAGGAACGCCAGCCGAAACGGTGCCTGTCTTGGAAACAGTCCGAATACTCAAGGCAGGCACCATGCACAACCTAGTTTGCCATGCATAAATAATAGCAGAGGATGAACACTACTAGCTTTACTCCGGCAACAACGCCGCATCCTCAAAACCATCCAACTTCTTCAGATACATAAACCTCTCCAGGGGCCTGATGTATTGGCTCCACTCGGCGTCCTCGTCGGCGTTTTCGTCCGCCTGCAGGAACATATTGATTTTTGCGTCGGCGTCGTCGCAGAAGTGTAGTAGCAGGGCTTCGAGTGTTTTGGGCCTGCGGGGTGATTGTAGCTCGTATGAGCCGTGGTGGCTTAGGATGAGGTGGCTGAGCTGAAGCGTGACCTCGTCAGGTATGTCGGCAAGCTCGCTTGCTGCTTGCCGCAACATCTCATACCCAATAACGTGATGCCCGATCAGGCGGCCTTCAGTAGAGTAGCCGATAGACTTGAGGTATGAGAATTCTTTTATTTTGCCGATGTCATGCAGCAGGGCACCTGCGACTACAAGGTCGCGATTTACATCGCCGGGGTAGTTATTGGCGACAGAGTCACTTAGCTTTGCCACGCTGACCGTATGTTCAAGCAGGCCGCCGAGATATGCGTGGTGGAAAGCCTTAGCGGCCGGTGCTTTTAGGAAGCTTTCAAAGATGAGTTGGCTATCGAAGATATGGCTGATCAATTGCTTGATAGAAACGTTTTGGAGTGAGTCGATTAATGTCAGAAGCTCTGCTTGCAGCTCGCCGATATCTTTGCTGGTTACCGGAAGGAACTCACCAAAGTCGACCTGGCTTTCATCGACAGGATTAATGGTATTTATTTTTATTTGCGGTCGGCCTGCAAATGAACCGGTGATTCCCGATACCTCAACAACCGATTCAACACCAAAGAGATTGTAGGCAGCATCATCTAAATCCCATAGTTTTGCCTGTATGGAACCGGTTTTGTTACCGAGTATGAGGTCGCCGAAAGGCTTACCGTTTTTATCCAGCCTTTTTTCTTTTTTAAAAACCATGAGACGGCAGTTTACCCGGTCGCCGTCTTTGAGCTTATTTAGGTCGATAGCCATAATTCATCCTTAGTCGTAGTTGTTTTTTAGAATTATTTCTTAGAGTTGTTTTTTTAGATTTACTTCTTAGGCTGATTATAAAGCTAATAGGCGTAAGTTTACTAGCCTGGCGATGTGCATAGGTGGAACACTTATATAAGCATATCTTATATAATCACATCAATGGGTTGCGCAAAAGAAACGAGTGCCGATTTAGTTGGAGACCAACCTGCGCCTGCAGAACCTCACAACCCCGCAGAACTTGCACTTGCCCTCATCGCAGGTAAAAGGCCAGCTCTGGTCGGTGAGATTTATATCATCCACCATCGCCAGCAGCCCACCCTCGCACGTTGCGATTTCTTGCCGGTCGTAGACCCGGCTGATAGCTTGGGAACCATTCTCGAGCCCGATTACGGCCACCTCGACCTTCTCGGCGCCGCTTTTTAGAAGGGCAAGGCCGTAAATATCCATCTGCAGGCTATATTTTTCTTGAAGCACTTCTAAATCAACATCCCTGTTACCGGTCTTGTAATCGACGACTAGTATGCGGTCATCCTCTGCGGCCAGGGCATCGATTCGGCCCGAGAGGGTTACATCGCCGAGCAAGAAGGAGAAGGGGACCTCTTTTTGAATGTTCGCGGCCTGCCCGAGCCTTGCGGCAAGCGGCGATGCGCCGAATTCTTGAATGATGCCGAGAGCGCGTTGTTTGTCGCCTTCGTCGAGTTCGGGATAAGAGGCAATGACAGCCTCAACATCCTCGCTGACGGCCGGCAAGCCGCCTTCAGCCAGCGAGGGCATATCTATGCGCTCGAATAGCTCGTGCACAACGGTCCCGAACCAGGCGGGGAGGGAGACCTCTTTATCTTTGCCTCCAACGGGTACTTCAAAACCATCCGCACCCGCACCAGCACCAGCACTAATACTAGTGTTAGCATTAGCACCAACAATCCTCTTCAAATAAAACCCTTGCGGGCACGCTTGATATTCCTCGATCGAGGAATAGGTAAGTTCGCGGACGTGTAGACGGCTTACCAAATTAACCGGTGTGAGGTCGATTACCGGCAACGTCGCCTCATCATTCGTCTCATCCGCTTTATCCGCTTCGCCATTTTCTTCATCCTCTCCACCTCTTTCAGCAAGCCCCGAACCTATGCCAAGCAGGGGAGAAGGTGCCTCATCGATATCCGCGACCGTCCCGGGGCATACCACCCGGCAGTCAATACCACTCTCATGCCAGGCATACGAACCGGCATCTCTGGCATCTCGAATTCCATGGTGCTCGAGTCCAAGGGCGGCCATTAGCCACTCGATGTAGGTGTTGTTCTCGCTCTTGGCCGGATCTTTCTTATCGATATTGCAGATGCCCGTTATGACCAGGCGTTCTTCGGCCCTTGTTATGGCGACGTGCAAGAGGCGCTTATCCTCGCTGTCGGTATCTGCTTTTAGTTCATCCTTCAACTCGGGGTAGCCGGGCGCCTCGAAGGGTTTATCGATGCCCGCAACCTTGAACGCTATCGCGGGTTT
>NZ_PFNG01000059.1:0-720 GCF_002791875.1 Candidatus Aquicultor secundus
GTGCCGTATGCGCGGGGCGACCTCTGGAGCCGCCCCGAAGGCGAAGTCATCAGCGAAGTGAGCCGTCTTGTTGCAGGCGGGACGCAGGAAGTGGTTCTAACGGGCATCCACCTCGGGCTTTACGGGGCCGGCGGCTCGACTGATTTGGGATCGCTTCTTACAAGACTCATCGATATTCGCGGCCTGGGAAGGATTCGGTTAAGCTCGATCGAGCTTAATGAGGTCTCACCCGCGATCGTCGAGCTTATCGTTGAATCAGGAAAAATCTGCAACCACCTGCATATCCCATTGCAAAGCGGGAGCAATGACGTGCTCGCCAGAATGAACCGCCATTATACGGCCGAAGCGTTCGTCGAGCGCACGGCAGAGCTTAAAAGGCGAATCCCAAACCTGGCATTGACCACCGATGTGATCGTGGGGTTTCCGGCAGAGACCGAGCGCGATTTTGAGAGCAGTGCCCGGCTTATCGAAACGGTGGGCTTCAGCAAGCTTCACGTGTTTAAGTTCTCGCCGAGAAAAGGCACCCCCGCCGCCGGCTTTAGCGACCAGATATCGAACGATGTCAAGGATGCCAGGTCGGCTGCTCTGCTGGGCATAGGCGCTACCCTGGCCGAGCAATTTGCCACGAATTACGTGGGTAAAGACCTTAGTGTTTTAGTTGAGCGCAGGCAAGGGAATTATTTATCAGGTATAAGCGACAATTATATTAGAGTCTATTTT
>NZ_PFNG01000059.1:744-17160 GCF_002791875.1 Candidatus Aquicultor secundus
GCAGGAACAAGCGATGCTCTATGGAAAGACCGGTGAATAGGAGGATGCAGATGAATAAAGATATTTTCTGTAAAATCGCAGCCGGGGAAATCCCCGCAGATATCGTGTATGAGGATGATTATGTGGTCGCCTTCAGGGATATTCAACCGCAGTCGCCCGTGCATGTTATTATTATCCCAAGGAAGCATATCGCAAAACTCACCGATACCACCCAGGCGGATGCCGAGCTGTTGGGCAGGATTCTGCTTGCCGCCGACAATGTAGCGCGGATCACCGGTATTGCCCAAACCGGATTCAGGCTCATAGCAAATACCGGCCCCGATGCGGGGCAAGAAGTCGACCACGTCCACTTTCACGTCATGGGCGGAGAACACATTGGCCCGATGCGGTGCCTAAGATAGAATACAAGGAGGTCAACAATTGTCTATCAAGGATCGCTTAAAGGAAGACCTTAAATCGGCCATGCGCGGGGCCCAGTCCGACCCCCAGCAGAAGATACGGCTCTCGACCATCCGGCTTTTAAATGCAGATATTAAGAATGTCGAGATAATGAAGAAGGCTGAGCTGACCGACGAAGAGGTAATCGCAGTCATCCAGCGCCAGATCAAGAGCCGCAAGGATTCGATCGAGCAGTACGGTAAAGGCGGGCGCCGGGATCTGGTCGAAAAAGAAGAGAAAGAAGCGGCCGTTCTCCTCGATTACCTGCCGGAACAGCTCTCGGATGAGGAGCTTAAAACCCTTGTAGAAGAAGCGATTAGAGAAACCGGCGCTACATCCCCGAAGGATATGGGTAAAGTTATGGGGGCGCTGATGCCCAGAGTGAAGGGTAAGGCCGAGGGCGGTCGGGTTAGTAAGATGGCCTCAGAACTCTTAAAGGGTTAAGCCGCTGGTAGTCGTAGCTGTTTTCTATATGTGGTATAATTTTCTCACTTAAAGGAGTGAGATAGCCTAATTGGCGGATATAAAAGAAATTAAGGTTGTTGTTCCGGATGACCAGGCGATGGTTGAGCTGCTCGGTCACCAGGACCAGTTATTAAAAATCATAGAGGACAAATTTAACAGCACCATACTTGTACGGGGAAACGAAATAACCATCAAAGGCAACGCCGGGGAGATCGAGGCCGTGGCGACTGTTTTTAGGGAATTGTTAAACGTTCTGTCCAACGGGCAGCACTTAACGCCTCAAAAGGTAGAGCATAGCGTCGAGCTTGTTCTCGGTGACGACCAGATTTCTCCGTCCAGCATCTATTCCGATATCATCATCACCCATCGCAGAAAAGCAATCGGGCCGAAAACCGCGGGACAAAAGGAATATATAGACGCGATCCGCAAGAGTACGGTTACATTTTCGATCGGCCCGGCGGGAACCGGAAAGACATATCTGGCGATGGCGATGGCCGTGCGCGCCCTAAAAGATAAGACAATCGGAAGAATCATCTTGACCCGACCGGCCGTTGAGGCCGGGGAGAGGCTCGGCTATCTTCCGGGAGATTTATATCAAAAAGTCGATCCGTATTTACGACCACTTTACGACGCGCTTTATGATATGATGGATGCTGAACAGTTCCAGCACTTGATGGAACGCGGAACGATTGAGGTAGCGCCGCTTGCTTATATGAGGGGACGCACGCTCAACGACTCGTTCATAATTTTGGATGAAGCCCAGAATACCTCGCCGGAGCAGATGAAGATGTTCCTGACACGGCTTGGATTCGGCTCAAAGGTGGTTGTTACCGGCGACGCGACGCAGATCGATCTGCCGCAGGGGCAACACTCGGGTCTGCTAGTCATAGAAAAGATTTTGACGGGAATCGATGGCATCAGTTTCGTCCATCTAACGGCCCGCGATGTGGTTCGTCATAAGCTTGTTCAAAGAATAGTCGAAGCCTATAAGCAGCATGACGATGAAAGAGGTTCAAAGAAGTAAGCCATGACCGCCGACTTTGGCCTCGCAAAAGCTAAAGAGTTCTACAATAAGGTTGATTGGCAAAGTACCGATCTTCGCCGGTCTTTACTCGTTGCACTCATCTTTGTGGTCGTTCTTGCCACGCTCACCATCGACTTCCTCCCGGATCGACTTTCCGGTATTCAGGTTGGAAAACCAAGCCCGAAAACGATTAAAGCTTCGCGAGATCTCGAATTCGTTGATTTCGATAGAACCGAGGCGCTTCGCAAAGAGGCCGCCGCCCACGTTCAGAAGGTCTATAACAGGGACTGGGCTGTTGAGAATCAGGTAATCGATCTCGTCCGTAAGTTCTTTAACGCGGTGCGCCAGGTGCGCGTTAACCAGGCGCTAACCCCTGAGGCAAAACTCGATCTGCTCTCAAAAGAGGTCGGCTCGACGTTTGACAAGAGCGTGTTGGGAATCCTTCTCGTTGCCCCCGATACCGATTTAAACGCGGTTGAATCCACGATAGTGAACCAGATCGACCAGGCGTACAGGGACCGGGTGACATCGGAGAACCTTATTAACAAGAAGAGTGAATTCAGAAGCATGGCCGGTGGTCTGACCGAGGACAGGAATAAAGGTGCGGTCATCGCCGAAGTCGGCATGCTCTATCTTAAACCCAACTACTTTTACGACGAGAAAGCGACGGAATGGCTAAGGAAAGAAGCATCCAACGGCATCCTTCCGGTTGTGGTAAGCAAACAGAAGGGTGAAACGGTGGTACGTGAGGGCGAGATTGTCTCAAGCGGCCAGGAAAAAATCCTCAAGGAACTCGGCTTGATGAAGCGGGGTATCGACCTTGTAAGGATCGGCGGACTTTCGCTCTTTGCGCTCGTGGCGTTTTTGGCTTTCGCTCTCTACCTGCATCATTACCAGCTACGAATCTATAAGAACGACAGGTTGATCGCCGTACTCGGTATCATATTTATTGCAACGATTCTTTTAGCTAAATTCGTCGGGCCCTTTTACTCGTTTTTCTTGATTCCGGTCGCCGCCGCCGCGATGCTTACGGCGCTTCTGTTCGGCGTCGAGATATCCGTTTTAATGGTTTTGATGATCGGTTTGTTCTCGGGATTAATCGCGGGGCAGAATTACCAGTATGCGCTGTATGGTCTGCTGACCGGCCTTTTTGCGATTTTTGCGACCTACAACATCAGGCACCGCACCGACCTGGTTATCGCGGGCGCCTGGGTGACGCTGGCGACTACGGTGCTGGCATTAACCACGACGCTTTTAAGCGGCGCGGGATGGTTCGAGGTTCTTAAGAACCTCGGCTGGGGTTTGCTTGGGGGCATTTCAGCCGCGGTTTTGACTATTGGGGCGCTGCCGTTTCTTGAGAAGGCATTCGGCATCACAACGGATATTAAGCTCGTCGAGCTTTCATATGCCAACCAGCCGCTGTTGCGTGAGCTTATGATGAAGGCCCCCGGCACGTATAACCACAGCATCATGACCGGAAACCTTGCCGAGAGCGCGGCGGAAGAGATAGGGGCGAACCCGCTGCTGGCAAGAGTCGGCGCCTATTATCATGACATTGGCAAGATAAAGCGACCGCTCTTTTTTGTAGAGAACCAGATCGGCGGCGAGAACCCACACGACCATACCAACCCGAGCCTCAGCTGCCTTATCATCACCTCGCACGTAAAAGACGGAGTTGAGATGGCGAAGAAGCAGCACCTGCCGCGAGAGATCGTCGACATCATCAACGAGCATCACGGCAGCAGCGTGGTTGCATATTTCTATGCCAAGGCAAAAGAGAACATCGTTAAAGAGTGTATCAGCGAAGAGAATTTTAGATATCAAGGCCCCCGCCCGGGTACAAAAGAGGCGGCGCTCGTGATGCTGGCCGACTCGGTCGAGGCGGCGGCGCGCACGATAACAAAACCGTCGCCCGGAAGAATCGAGCAGCTTATCAAGCGAATAGTACAGAGCAAACTTGACGACGGTCAGCTTAACGAAAGCGATCTCACGCTCAACGATATAGAAAAGATTATCCGAAGCTTTACTCAAGTATTAAGCAGCTTATACCATACAAGGATCGAGTACCCGACGGTGCCCTTCCCCCAGACAAGGAGCCTGGCCGCTCATGGAAATCCTAATAAATAACAACCAGGATGTGCTGGTGGATGATGAACTTCTTTTAAAGGTGGCACGGACAGCGCTTGCCTATGAACATGTCGAGGACGACGTTGAGTTAAGTATCGCCCTGGTCGATGAGGATGAAATTCGCGGGCTCAACGCCCACTACCGGGGCAAAGACTCGGTCACGGATGTTCTTTCGTTCGAGACCGAGGAGGAGGAGCCGGGCACTAGCGAATATCCGCATTTACTGGGCGATGTCGTTATCTGCCCATCGGCGGCCGCCAGGCAGGCCGAGGAATATGGTCAGACCTTTGAACAGGAAATGGCACTTCTTTTAACCCACGGCATCCTGCACTTGCTGGGATACGACCATCAAGACGATACCGAGGCCAAGATCATGGAAGGGCACGAAAAGGAAATCCTCGCTGATGAAAAATAGATCGCTTCTTCAGAGCTTCAACTATGCTATAGACGGGCTAATTTACGTGGTGCGAACTCAGCGCAACATGAAAATCCATTTTGCTGTCGCCGCATTCGCTTTGGGTCTTGCGCTTTTCTTAAAACTTGAATCCTGGGCGTTCATCGCCCTGATTTTCGCATCGGCGCTCGTGATGGTGGCGGAGCTGATCAACACCGCGATCGAAGCAACCATCGACCTGGTTACGACCACCTATGATCCTATCGCCGGGCTGGCGAAAGATGTCGCCGCCGGGGCCGTTCTTCTGGCAAGTATCAACGCTGTTATAGTGGCCTACTTCGTATTTTTCTCGAAGTTGAATCCATACAGCCTGAGCCTTATCCAGAAGGTGCGCCAGTCGCCGGCGCATATAACCGTAATATCGCTCTTGCTGGTGCTTATCACCGTAGTCTCTGCAAAGGCGTGGATCGGTAGCGGCAGTTTTTTAAAAGGCGGCTGGCCGAGCGGGCACAGCGCCATTGCGGGAGCCCTGTTTACGGCGATAGCCTTCATAAGCCATTCGCCCATCGTCGCAACCCTTGGATTGGCGCTTGCGCTGCTCGTCTTTCACAGCAGGGCGGACGCAGGGATACACACCACGCTTGAAATCGTTTCAGGCGGGTTGATCGGAATACTTATAACTATCCTGATCTTTCAGGTCTTTTATATGTAATCCGATTTATACTTATAGTTCAACTTATAGTTCATAAGTTAGTGATAAGTTTTCGCTAATTTCTTAAGGAGGATGCTTTTTGTCAGACTGGTTAGTAGATAGCGTTATAATAATCGCGTTAGTCGGTCTATCGGCCCTGTTCACGGCCATTAGAAGCGCCATACGTTCGGTAAGCCGGATTCGAATCGGCTACCTGGTAGAGCAGGATGTCCCGGGTTCTAAACTGCTGGACTCGCTGCTCATGCACCCGGGTCGCCTGCTGTCGTCGCTTTTACTGATCGACAACACGGTCAATATCGCCGCAATTTCTCTCGCCACGATACTTACGGCGCAATATAGCAAGAGTTTGGCGCTGCTTGTAACCGTTGTGGTTATGCTCTTTATGATTCTGGTATTCGGCGAAATTGTGCCGCGCACGTTCGGTACGCGTCACGCCGAGCATATAGCTCTCAGGACCGCGCCGTTCTTAAACGCGCTCTCCAAGATACTTAACCCGGTCACGAGCATCTTTATTTCCATCGCCAACGTCTTTGTCCGGCTGTTCGGTGGTAAGCCCATCAAGGAACTGCCGGTCGTCACCGAGGAGGAAATGCTCGGCATGATCAGCGCCGGCGAAGAAGAGGGCGGTGTCATCGAAGAAGAAGAGAAAGAACTTATCCACAGCATCTTTGAATTTGGCGATACCATCGTGCGTGAGGTCATGGTCCCCAGGATGGATATGGTTTCGGTAGGTATCGATGCGCCCATTGAAGAAGTTCTCTCTCTGGTAATCAGGGAAGGCCATTCGCGAATCCCGGTCTATGAAGAAACAGTTGATAATGTCGTTGGCGTTATCTATGCCAAAGACCTCTTGATACATATGAGTAAAGGCAGGATCGACATACCGCTCAGACAGTTAATGCGCCTGGCGTATTACGTCCCCGAATCGAAAAAGGTCGACGAGTTGTTGCGCGAGCTTCAAAAGAAGCGTCTGCACATTGCGGTCGTCGTCGACGAGTACGGCGGCACGGCCGGGCTTGTTACTATCGAGGATCTGTTGGAGGAGATTGTCGGCGAGATCTTCGATGAGTACGATCTCGAAGAGACCCTGGTCGAGTTTATCGACGAGCGAACAATCCGAATGGATGCGCGCGTCAATATCAACGAGGCCAACGAGATACTAAATACCAGCCTGTCCAGGGATAATGTTGATACCATCGGCGGCTTTGTCTACAGCCTGATCGGCAGGATCCCGACCGCCGGCGAAACAGTCCGCTTCGAGGATCTCACTTTCAAAGTTGAGAAGGTAATCGGCAGGCGAATATCGAAAATCCTAGTTACCCGCGAAGAAGAGACCGAGGGCAAAAGCAGGGAAGTCGGCTAAAAGGGCAGAAGCCAGAGGAATGTCGAATTGCGAATTAATGAGGATCCAGAGGCTGGGCCTAGCAGGCAGTAGGGAGTATGCAGGTCTTGAGAGTGGGTTATGAGGAAGACTATTGCTGGGTGTCATTCTGAACAAAGTGAAGAATCTTGAGTGCAGTACCTTTTTTATGGCACGAGGGTTTAAGCTTAGATAAAGCATCTCTAAGATGAGTGTTGAGCTAACAGCTGATAGCTCTAAAAGGACTAGTTTTATGGACGACACAGAGTTGATACAGGCTGCTATAACTGAGGCGAGGCAGAATGCGTATGCGCCGTACTCGGGGTTTCGGGTTGGGGCGGCGCTTCTTTGTGAAGACGGGCGCGTGTTTCTTGGGGCCAATGTTGAAAATGCGGTCTATGGGCTAACGATGTGCGCCGAGCGTGTTGCGGTGGCTAACGCGGTAACCGCGGGCTGTCGCAGCTTTGAGGCCCTTGCTGTTGTCGCCGACGGCCCTACGCCGTGCCCTGTTTGTGGGGCTTGCCGCCAGGTGTTGGCCGAGTTTGGCCCCGAAACCAGGATTATCATGGCCAACATCGCGGGCGAGGTTAAGAAAGCCAAGCTAAAAGACCTGCTTCCCACGGCGTTCACGAACGAGCAGCTCTTCAACGAGAAGAGATAGCGAGAGATGCAAGAGCCAACCGTTGTACGCCTGAGCGAATTCGATACCCGGCTTCTCGATGAGCTCTCGCACGTAGAAGCCGAAGCATTCGGCGAGGGTGGATTGAATCACTGGACGTTTCCGGTCTTCATTCGACACGGCGCGGTCTTCATGCTAAAGTGCGGTGATGCGCTATGCGGCGTGGCCGACGTGCTCAAGGACTGGAAAGACCCCGAGCTGGCTTTTATCGTCGGTTTTGCGATACAAAGAGGCAAGCGGGGCATGGGCTTCGGCACGCAGTTTATACACGAGCTAATACGCAGGCTGCGGGACGAAGGTATTAAGAAAATCCAGCTTACGGTTGATCCCGAATGCGAGCAGGCAATCAGCATCTACCGGAAAGCCGGCTTTAAACAGATCGCAGAGCTTGCAGATGAGTACGGCCCCGGGATCGATAGACTGCTTTATGAACTAGATTTAAATAAGCTAAACTAAGTGAGCTAGACTAAGTGAACTAGATTTAAATAAGCTAAACTTAAATCAGACAAACCTAAATGAGTTAGAACTGGAAGAGTGATCATGGAAAACGGTGATAAACAACTGAATAACGGTGGACAAAATAATACCTTCAGGTCTGGATTCGTCGCCATTGTCGGTCGTCCGAACACCGGAAAATCAACGCTTCTAAACTTTTTAGCACAGCGCAAGATCGCAATCATCTCCGACAAGCCGCAGACGACCAGAAACAGCATACGGGCGGTTCTTAATTTCGAGAACGCACAGGTTATCCTAATCGATACACCGGGTTTACATAAGCCGAAAGACGCATTGGGAGCGCAGCTTAACCGGATCGTCAGAAACACGTTAAAGGACGTCGAGGCGGTGATTTTTATGGTCGATGCATCGCAAGTCATCGGCACGGGCGATTTGTTTATCGCCAACGAGATTTCGACATTGGCTACACCGAAAATCCTTGTGCTTAACAAAATCGATAAGGTTCAGCCGCAAGATTTGGAGATACAAATCGAAGTTGCCCGCCAACTGGGCGAGTTTGACGATATGATTCCGGCATCGGGCGCAACCGGTGAGAATATCGACAAACTCAGCGCGAGGTTACTGGAGCTTCTCCCCGAGGGCCCGCAGTATTATCCGCCGGATATGATTACGGACCAGCCGGAACGCGTTATCGTCGCCGAGTTTGTTCGTGAGAAAGTTCTGGAGTTGACGAGAGAAGAAGTGCCCTATAGTGTTGCCGTTGAGGTGCAGGAGATGAAGCCGAGAAAGGATGGCGAAATCGTAGACATATTTGCCACTATTTTTGTCGAGCGCGAATCCCAAAAGGGTATTCTCATCGGCAAAGGCGGGCGCATGCTTAAAGATATCGGCTCGGGCGCACGTGCCGAAATAGAGCAGCTTCTCGGCAGTCAGGTCTATCTTGACCTGCGGGTTCGCGTCAAAAAGGATTGGCGCAAAGAAGAACGCTACGTGCGCCAATTCGGCTACACCGAGTAATTTGCCATAGATACCGAGGTACCATTTGCAGGAGAGAAATAAGATACTGCTTTTAGCAGCGGAAAATCTATTAAAAAAAGACGAACTGCAGAAGGTCATCGCCCTCCTGGATAAACTTCATCCCGCCGACGCCGCCGAAATTGTCACGAACATGCCGGATGACGAGCAGAAGCGAATATTCGAGTCCTGGGATATTCCAAGCGCCGCAGAGGCTTTCCAGGAGATGGACGAGGACGAGCAGGCCGATATCGTTGACCTGCTCAACACCCCGCTGGTCTCGGATATCCTCGAGGAGATGTCGCCCGATGATGTGGCAGACCTGCTGGGTGAGCTTAGTAAGGACGACGCCAATCGCATCCTGGCTTCGATGAATCGCGAGGAAGCCGCCGAGGCGCTTAAGCTGATGCAGCACAAGGAAGACACGGCCGGCGGCATCATGACCCCGGAGTTTGTCGCCTTACGCAAAGACTTAACCGCCCAGGAATCCATCGAATTGTTGCGAGAAAAAGCCCCCGCAGCCGAGACCATCTATTACGTGTTTATAGTAAACAAAGACAACCAGCTCGTCGGTGTGATCTCACTTCGCGACCTGATCATCTCAAAGGCAAATCAGCGCGTTGAGGAGATCATGAACCCCAACGTGATCTACGTCGATGTCGACACCGATCAGGAAGAGGTCGCGAACATTATGTCGCGCTACGACTTGTTGGCCATGCCGGTAGTCGACCACGAGTACCACCTGCTCGGTATCATAACCATCGATGATGTCGTCGACGTTATCGAGGAAGAGGCAAGCGAAGACATCTATCGCCTCGGTGGTGTTACCCGCGAAGAGAAACTCGATAGCCCCGCCGTCGAATCAATTAAAAACAGGCTCCCATGGATGACGTTTAACCTGCTGACTGCTTTTTTTGCAGCAAGTGTCGTGCTCGCATTTCAGGGCACTATCGGCAAATTAGTTGTATTATCAGCCTTTATGCCGATAGTCGCGGGCATGGGTGGAAATATGGGGACACAAACCCTCACCGTTACAACGAGGGGTATTGCGTTAGGACAGCTTGAGTTTAAAGAGGGCATGCGCGTTATTGCCCGTCAAGTAGGAATCGGCATGGTAATAGGTGCTACGACCGGGATACTCGCCGGCTTGGTCGCTTATTTTGCTAGGGGTAATCCGTACCTTGGCCTAGTCCTCTTCATGGCTATGACCATTAACATGGCGATTGCGGGTTTGGCCGGGGCCGGTATCCCGATTATCCTAAGAATCCTTCGCCAGGACCCGGCCCTGGGTTCAGGCGTTATCGTCACTACGTTTACAGACGTGTTCGGCTTCTTGACATTCCTGGGTCTTGCAACCCTTATGATAAAACTTCTAATTTAGCATACCTAGGCACGACAATTTAGCACATAGAAGATAAATACTCTTTTGAGAGTTTTTATAGAGGTTTTTGCAACAGGCGATTTTGGCAATAATACATATTATAGATGATTACCCATCTTTTTTATGCCGGGATGAGTGGAGGAGAGCGTAGATGAGACAGGAAGAGTTAACCAAGAGCATCGACCATACGAATTTAAAACCCGATGCAACGGTAATGGACATCGAGCGACTTTGCGCAGAAGCCATAAAATACAACTTCGCATCGGTGTGCATAGCACCGTTTTACGTAAACATCGCGTCCCGTTTATTGCGGGACTCGGTCGTAAAAGTCTGCACGGTTGCCGGGTTTCCCCTGGGTGAGACAACGACCGGCGCTAAGGTTCATGAAACCAGAGAGGCCATAGATGAGGGCGCCGATGAGATCGACATGGTGATGAATGTCGGGGCTTTAAAGTCAAACCTATTTGAAGAGGTATATAACGATATCCGGGCCGTTGTCGAAGCCGCCCGCAGGGGCGAGGTCGAGGCGGGCCACGACATCCTCGTAAAGGTGATCATCGAGTGCGGGCTCTTAACCGATGACGAGAAGGTTCGCGCCGCCCATATCGTCGAACGTGCCGGCGCCGATTTCGTCAAGACGAATACGGGCTTTACCACCGGCGGCGCCACTGTTGAGGACGTTGAGCTTTTACGATCAAACCTGCCGTTTGAGATGGGAATCAAGGCCTCCGGCGGTATCAGAACCGCCCAGCAGGCGATATCTCTGCTCAACGCGGGAGCAAACCGTATCGGGACGAGCGCCGGCGTCGCTATCATCGAGGAAGCCTTTGGCCAAGGCTACGTCCCCCCGGCAGCCAATCCGTGGAGGTAAGCAGCGACTGCCTTTTTGCCAGCCTAATTTTATACTATCCTCAGCACATCCAGCATCTGCCTGCACTTTGTGGTATAAACAAAGAATAGTTTACTCTGATAATGCTTTAACGAGTTACATTATTAGTGTAAATGAGTTATAAATATCTTATAAATAGGGTGCAAATCGGCTAAAATAGATATAACCCCAAAATCGGATGGGCCTTAAATTATTGTAATTTCGAAATCTTGGCCAGTGGTGTACTCTCTTTATTGGCTGATAAAATATTCCAAATACCGGGGGCTTCATGTCATTATATAAAACTAAAGGTATTATTTTAAGAACTCATAAGCTTGGCGAGGCTGACCGCATAGTTACAATTCTTACCAGCAATCTTGGGAAAGTAAGCGCAGTTGCAAAGGGTGTTAGAAAAACCAAGAGCAAGTTCGGCAGCCGTCTCGAGCCGTTCATGCACGTGGATCTGGTGCTTTATAAAGGCAGAAACCTGGATATTGTGACCCAGGCCGAAATCATCGACTCGTTTTCTGGGATACGAGACAACTTCGACCGGATAACCTACGGCTCGGCCATGCTTGACCTTACAAATAAGGTGGCCATTGAAGGCGAGCGCGATGTGGCGCTGTATAACCTTCTGCTTAAGGGACTGAGCGTGATTTCTGGGGTCAAGAAGAACTTCAGGCTGCTCTTGATCGCGTTTGATATAAAGCTCATGGCGATATCGGGATACATGCCCAAACTTGAGCGTTGTGTGGTCTGCGAAAAAGGCCTGGGCGCCAAGATGCACTTCAGCTTTCAGTGGGGCGGCGTCGTGTGCGACGACTGCAAAGTCTCGGACAGAAACAGCATTGTCGTCACGCCCGCAGCGGTAGAGACACTCTCGCGGCTGCTTAGAAGACCGCTTCTTGAAGCCATCGATATGGATGTTATCGCACGCACGGAGGACGAACTCTACCTCTTGATGCACGACTATATAGCCTATTACATACAAGCCCGGCTCAAAAGCAGAGAATGCCTGAGCCAACTTGCCTGTAGTTAGCTGTCAGCTCTCAGCTCTCAGCTAGAGCTGCAGGTCTAGAGTGCGGACTTAAAAGAAGAGCACTGCTAGCCGTCATTCTGAAGCGTTGTGAAGAATCTTGCTGAAGCGTTGTGAAGAATCTTGCTGAAGCGTAGTGAAGAATCTTGGGTGCAGTCCTCGGTAAGAAAACATAGACCCACTGGTAGATAGGGAGTCATTCTGAACGAAGTGAAGAATCTTGGGTGCAGCCTCTTTGTTAAGAAGTACAAGGGTCTAAGCTTAGATAACCATAGTAAAGATGCAGGTTTAGCTGACAGCTGATGGCTAAAAGCTGATAGCTCTTAAAGGTATAGCGCTAATCTGGTGTTATTTGCTAAAATATGAGGTTGAACCACTTTAATAAACCGGAAATTCAAAAAAGACTCGATACAAGATAGAACGGAAGAGGCTGGTTTAGTGAATTTTCAGCAACTGATTTTAACCCTTCAGTCGTATTGGGCGCAGTATGGCTGCCTTATCGTGCAGCCGTATGATAGCGAGGTTGGGGCCGGGACGTTTCATCCGGCTACGTTTTTACGTTCGCTGGGTCCCGAGCCGTGGAATGTGGCCTACGTGCAGCCTTCGAGGAGGCCGACCGATGGTCGTTACGGCGAGAATCCAAACAGACTGCAGCACTACTACCAGTACCAGGTAATTCTTAAACCATCACCCGATGATGTGCAGGATATCTACCTTAAAAGTCTCGAAGCGATCGGCTTTGATCTCTCTAAGCACGACATTCGCTTTGTTGAAGACGATTGGGAATCCCCGACGCTTGGCGCGTGGGGCCTGGGCTGGGAGGTCTGGCTCGACGGCATGGAGGTTACCCAATTCACATATTTCCAGCAGGTCGGCGGTATCGATGTAAAGCCGGTCTGCGCCGAGATCACCTATGGCCTTGAGCGTCTCTCGATGTATATCCAGGAGAAGGAGAGCGTCTTTGACCTGGAATGGGCCGGGGGCGTAACGTACGGCGAAGTACACCGCCCGAATGAGGTTCAGGGGTCGGCGTATAACTTTGACGTGGCCGACGTACAGATGCTTTTCGGGCTATTCGACACCTACGAGGCCGAGGCCAGGCGCACGCTTGAGGCGGGGCTGGTTCTGCCGGCCTACGACTACGTGCTTAAGTGCTCGCATACCTTTAACCTTCTGGATGCGCGGGGCGCTTTAAGCGTTACCGAGCGCACCAGGTTTATTGGAAGGGTGCGCGACCTTGCGCGTATGAGCGCCCAGGCGTACTTAACCCAGAGAGAAGAGCAGGGATTTCCGCTCTTGAAAAAGGCGGTGGCGGTAAGTGAGTAAAAAAGACCTGCTTCTTGAGATAGGAACCGAAGAGATACCGGCCGCATCAGTTACCATAGGCATGGAACAGCTCAGCGAACGGGCAGGGCTTCTGTTAAATAAATATCGTCTTGAATTTGATAGCATAACGACCTATGGCGCACCGCGCAGGCTCGCACTTTGTATCGAGGGGCTTGATGAGCGCCAGGCCAAGGCCGTTCACAAGGTAAAAGGGCCCGCCAAAAAGGTGGCCTACACCGAAGACGGCCAGCCTTCAAAAGCCGCTACGGGCTTTGCAAAATCCCAGGGCGTGCCCGTGGAATCGCTTGAGGTGCGTACAGTTGACGGCGGCGATTACGTGTTTGCCATAAAAGAGGAGGAAGGCAGTGGAGCCGAGGAAATCCTCGTCACCATCCTTCCAGAATTAATACTTTCACTCTCGTTCCCTAAGGCCATGCGCTGGGGCGATGGTGATATCCGTTTTGTAAGGCCGATTCGCTGGATCGTGGCGCTTTTTGGGAACAGCGTCATATCGTTTAGCGTGGATGGGGTTGAATCCGGCAGGGATAGCATGGGGCACAGGCTTCTGGCAAACCATGCGGTACCGATTAAACAACCTGCCGATTACCTGGATGCCCTTGAGGCGAACAAGGTAATCGTCGACCAAACAAAGCGCGCCGAGATGATCAGGGCGGGCATCCGGGATACCGTTCGAGATACCGGCGGCAGGGCGGTCGTGCACGAGCAGACTTTTGACGAGGTTCTTGAGCTTGTCGAGTACCCGCACGCCATCCGTGGAAGCTTCTCAAGCGAGTTTACGGCGCTCCCGCGCGACGTGCTGGTTACCGCCATGGAGGCGCACCAGCGCTACTTCCCGGTTGAGGACATGGCAGGCAAACTGCTGCCCAACTTTATCGTAATAAACAACGGCAACCCCGAGTTCACCGCGCTCATCCAAAAAGGGCATGAGAGAGTTATCCGGGCACGGCTTTCGGATGCCAAATTCTTCTTTGAGTCCGACGGCTCACTGCCGTTTTCTACCTATGTGAATAAGCTCAGCGGCGTGACCTTTCAGGTGAAACTGGGCTCGGTGTTCCAAAAGATCCAGCGGGATGTGAGGCTCTCCGAAGAGATCGCAAAAAGCCTGGGTCTTGGCAAGACCGAAGTGGATTATGCGGTGAGAGCCGCCTATTTATGCAAGGCCGACCTTGTAACTGAAATGGTCGGTGAGTTCCCGACACTCCAGGGTGTTATGGGGATGGAGTACGCCCGCATTTCCGGCGAGCCCGAAGAGGTTGCGGTGGCCATCTTTGAGCATTACCTGCCGCGTTCGGCGGGTGATATCCTCCCCAAAACGACGACCGGGCGCATAGTAAGTATTGCCGATAAACTCGATTCGATCGCAGGCATCCTTGCCGCAGGGCTGATTCCGACAGGCTCGGAAGATCCGTATGCGCTTCGCAGGCAGGCGCACGGGATCGTCTCGATAATCCTGGAAAACTATATGGATATTTCGATGCGCGCAATGATCGATCTCGCGCTTGGTCTCTACAAGGACCAGGGAGTAGACTTCGACCAGGCGGTAACGGCCGAAATCACCGAGGATTTCATCCGGGGAAGGCTGCGCGCCTATCTTCTCGGAAAGGAATTACCGCTTGATGTTGTTGAAGCGGTCGGCGGCGGGTCGATTGACGACATGGTCGACATCAGAAGAAGGGCTGAGGCCCTGGCTAAAAAGCTTGACACTCCCGAGATGGCCGATCTCATGGTTGCTTTCACGAGGTGTAAGAATCTTGCCAGACCGGAGCCGGGCACGGAAATCGACCCAGGCCTTTTCCGGGAGCCCGCTGAGAAAGAGCTTTACGAGACCCTGGTTGAGGTAGATAAAGACCTAACGCAAGCCGGCGACAATTATCCATTAGTTATAGATATATTAGCCCGCTTACGCGGTCCGATAGATAAATTATTCGATGAAGTTCTGGTCATGGCGAAGGAAGAGGACGTTAAAACCAATCGAATCAGGCTTTTGAACTATTGCATGGAATGTTTCCGGCGGGTTGCGGATTTCTCAAAGATAAATCTAAGCACTTAGTAGGGCTTGGAACAGTTGAATATGTAGATAGGGCTCGCTAGCTGTCATTCTGAGCGGAGCGTAAGCGGAGTCGAAGAATCTAGGATGCAGTTTCTTTGTTTAGAGTAAGAGGGTCTAAGCTTAGACAAAGCGTAGAGTGAAGACTTCTTAGATGGGCTGGTAAGAGCCTAGACGGGAGTAAGTGGCAGAGGATGAGAGTGCTCTCGAGATTCTTCACTATCGTTCAGAATGACAAAAGAACGACCAAAGATAAAACTCAGCATATAACCAGCCATCGGGGCTGATATAAATAAATCTAATTTAAGAATTTAGTAGAATTTAGAAAAGTTTAGTAGAATTTAGACAGACTTAGACAGACTTAGACAGATTTAGACAGACAAATTACAGTGGGAGGAATGAAATGCCAGGCAAGACAAAATACGTCTACGAGTTCAATGAGGGATCGGCCGACATGAAGTACGTCCTCGGCGGCAAAGGTGCCAACCTCGCCGAGATGACGCGTATCGGTCTACCGGTGCCTCCGGGCTTTACGATTACAACCGGAGCCTGCAACGAGTATTACCAGACGGGACATTTCCCGGACGGTCTCCTTGATGAAGTAAACGAACATCTCAACACCTTACAAGAGACGATGGGAAAGAAGCTCGGTGACCCGGATGACCCGCTTCTCGTATCCGTGCGCTCGGGCGCCCCGTTCTCGATGCCCGGTATGATGGACACGGTTCTCAACTTAGGTATGAACGATGACGCGGTCCGGGGCCTTATGAAACAAACCGGTAACGAGCGTTTTGCATATGACTCGTATCGCCGTTTCGTTCAGATGTTTGGGAAGGTCGTCTTGAGGATCGAGGGTGAGCTTTTTGAGGAAGCCATCAACGAGCTTAAAGCGAAGGTGGGCGTGAAATATGACACCGACCTTTCAGCCGATGACCTGAAAGAGCTTGTCGAGACGTTTAAGGGAATTGTCAAAGCGCATGCGGGAATGGATTTTCCGACAGACCCGAAGCAGCAGCTGCGTCTATCAATCGAAGCTGTTTTTAAAAGCTGGGGCAATAAAAGGGCGGT
>NZ_PFNG01000059.1:17222-17449 GCF_002791875.1 Candidatus Aquicultor secundus
AACAAGGGCAATACCTCGGCGACCGGCGTTGCGTTCAGCCGCGATGCCGCGACCGGCGAGAACATCCAATATGGCGATTACTTAGTTAACGCCCAGGGCGAAGATGTCGTGGCCGGTATCAGGGTTACCCAGTCGCTTACGAACATGAAAAACGAAATGCCGGAGCTTGCAGAGCAGCTCTTCGGTATTCTGATTACGCTCGAGAAGCACTATAAAGACATGTGCGA
>NZ_PFNG01000059.1:17481-19174 GCF_002791875.1 Candidatus Aquicultor secundus
GCAGGGCAAACTCTGGATGCTCCAGACCAGGATCGGCAAAAGAACCGCTGCCGCGGCTTTAAAGATCGCAGCCGATATGGTTACGGAAGGTTTGATAACGAAAAACGAAGCCGTTCAGCGGATCGATCCAGAGCAGCTCGACCAGCTCCTGCATCCGCAGTTTGATCCCAAGGCGAAGGTCGCGGTTCTTACGAAAGGCCTTAACGCCTCACCGGGCGCTGCGGTCGGCAAAGTCGTTTTCGATGCCGAAACCGCTGAGGAGATGGCCGAGAAAGGCGAGAAAGTAATCCTCACCCGCTGGGAAACCACCCCTGATGACCTGCACGGTATGGTTGCGGCACAGGGGATTTTAACCAGCCATGGCGGCAAAACCAGCCACGCGGCGGTTGTCGCCCGCGGTATGGGCAAGCCCTGTGTTTGCGGCGCCGATGCCATGTTGGTCGATGCGAAGAATAAAGTGTTCTCAGTTGACGGCACCCAGGTAAGAGAGGGTGAAATTATATCAATCGACGGCACCACGGGCCGTGTTGTTATCGGTGAAGTGGCGCTTGTGCCGCCGACGCCGACAAAAGAGTTCGATCTCATCCTAGGATGGGCGGATCAGATCAGAAGACTCGGTGTTCGCACCAACGCCGATACTCCGGAGGATGCGGAAAAAGCCCGCCGGTTCGGGGCCGAGGGTATCGGGCTTTGCCGTACCGAGCACATGTTCCTCGGTGACCGCCTGCCGATCGTCCAGCAGATGATCCTGGCAAAAAGCAAAGAAGAAGAGGATGATGCGCTTCAGAAACTGCTCAGGGTTCAGAGGGATGACTTCCTCGGTATCTTCAAGGCTATGGATGGCCTGCCGGTGACCATCAGGCTGCTCGACCCGCCGCTTCACGAGTTTCTCCCAAATCCGACCGATTTAAAGGTCGAGATCACGAGAATGGAAATGAGCGGTGCTCCTGCGGCTGAAATCGCGCCAAAGCAAGAGCTTTTAGATAGCGTCGAGAAGATGGCCGAGATGAACCCGATGCTGGGCTTGCGCGGTTGCCGCCTCGGCATTATGCACCCAGAGCTTTACAAGATGCAGGTGCGCGCCATCATGCAGGCTGCCTGCCAGTTTAAGAAAGAGGGCGGCAATCCGAAGGTCGAGATAATGATTCCACTCGTGGCCATCGTTAATGAACTAAATACACTCCGTGCGGAGAGCGAATCGGTTGTCGCCGAGGTTATCGCAGCTACCGGCGTTGATGTCGATTACAAAATCGGAACCATGATCGAGATCCCGAGGGCCGCAATTACCGCGGATGAGATCGCCACAGTTGCGGACTTCTTCTCCTTTGGAACAAACGATCTCACCCAGATGGCATTCGGCTTTAGCCGCGACGACATCGAGGCTAAGTTCTTACCCAGGTACCTGGAGCGCAAGATATTGCCGCGCAACCCGTTTGAGACCATCGACGAGGGCGTTGCCAAACTCGTCGCAATGGGCTGCGAAAACGGCCGCAAAACCAATCCGGATTTAAAGCTGGGCGTTTGCGGCGAGCACGGCGGCGATCCCGACTCGGTTAAAAAGTTCCACGAAATAGGCCTCACCTACGTAAGCTGTTCGCCGTATCGCGTGCCGCTTGCAAGGTTGGCCGCAGCTCAGGCGGTTCTTGGCGCAGATGGCTCGACGGCCTAAGATGCCGGTGATAGAAATAAATAG
>NZ_PFNG01000059.1:19208-19350 GCF_002791875.1 Candidatus Aquicultor secundus
CCGCCCCTACGGTTTACAACAAGTTCAGGAAAGAAGTTTTCGTCCCGCTCCGAAAGCTAAAACACTTCTAAAGCTCAAGCAGCTTTGCGGGGTTCTCGGTTAAGAACTTATGTGCCGCGTTCTTGCCGAAAAGGCGCTCTAC
>NZ_PFNG01000059.1:19379-27358 GCF_002791875.1 Candidatus Aquicultor secundus
GCTAATGTGACGAAAAGCTCATCGTCTATCCTTGTGGGAAGGTATGCGGTATCGAAATAGACGTTCTCAAACCCGAAGAGCTGCTCGACAGCATCCCATGTCCGATAGCCGCCGAAATGGGCGAGTACGATCGTGAGGTCAGGGAAGGATTTAATAACATCCAGGTACTGCTTTGGCTGGCTGAACTCGCCTTTGACGCCGCCTTCCTCATCACCGGCATGAAAGACGACAATTAATCCAAGCTCGGCGGCACGCTTGTATATGGGAAACATGCGCCTATCATCCGGGTAAAACCGCTGGGCGTTTGGCTGGATTTTAAATCCCTTAAGTCCTAGTTCAGGAAAGCGATCGAGCTCCGATGGGTCGTTTTCAATATGGATCGAGCCGAAAGGGATCAGGGTCTCGTATGTTTTACCAAGCTCCGCATACCAGCCATTAAAGCGCACATGCTCCGGGCGGTTGGCAATCGAGAGGAGAACAACCCGATCGATACCGCCGTGAGCCGCAGATTTCAAAACATCCTCAACCACAGCGTTATAGCGGCGTTTAACACCGTAAATCTCCTCCATCTTGCCGATCAGCTTCTCGGCGACATCCTCGGTAAAAACATGCGCATGAAAATCAAAGTTAAGTGCCATTTCTCTCCAAACTTAAACATACTTAAACGTAGCTAAATGGTCTCTATCACAATAGCACAGGTAAGAGCAGCATAGAAGCCATTGCAGGGGCCAGGGCCAGGGCCAGGGAAGAAAGGTAAATAGGTGGATAGGGTTGGTGAATGGGTGAATGGATGCGGGCCTAGATCGATAATAATTTTCCTAGCTTGCAGGAAAATTATGGAACACGGCGAAGTAGTAACAGCACGTATCATAAATGCGCGAGGTAATATAAAGCTTTTTTGATTAGTATTTGGTTATTTACTCGGGATAGTACTTGGATTAGTCTATTTGCTGAGAGGAAGGAACTCAGGCCGAATATTATTCTGGATCCTGACTCCTGGCTCCTAAAATTTATAGAGGTGATCGTGTGAAGGAAGTATTTGTAGTTGCGATTAACGGCAGTCCGAATATGGATGGAAATACCGCGTTCTTGCTTGAACAGGTATTGCAGGCGGCGGCTGAGGCCGGGGCGAAAACGAAGTTGTTGCACTCGATGGAGATGCTCGAGGGTCAGGAAAAGCCGTATTGCGATGTCTGCAGCTCTCCTTGTAATGAGAGCTGTTACGAGGATACCGCGCTTGAGAAGGCCTTTGAGATGATGACGAAAGCGGATGCGCTTGTTCTTGGAAGCCCCGTTTACTTTGGCACGGTATCGGCCCAGCTCAAGGCGATTTTTGATAAGAGCAGGGCGGTGCGCGGCAGAAAAGGACTTGCCGGAAAAATCGGGGCCGCTGTTTCCGTTGGCGCTTCGCGCTTTGGCGGGCAGGAGACAACGGTGCGGGCGCTTCATGATATTATGATGGTCCATGGAATGGCCGTCGTATCGGATTCCTCGATCTCGGCGACTCTCGGTCATCATGGGGTCTGCGCGCAAAAACCGGCGCGGGATGATGCCGATGCGATAAAGAGCGCGCGTGTTATCGGCGTACGCCTGGTCGAAGAAAGCACTAAGTAAACCTTATGAATATAAAACCTAGTTAGATGGTGAATTAAATGAAGCAGCACGTTTTGTCACCACGAGAAGTGACCGAACAACGAGAAATAGAATCATTGGCTAAAAACGCCCAGTTTAGCGTCAATACAAAAGGGCGACAGGCGCCGATTAAGCCATGCCCTTTAAGGACATGCTACCAGCGTGACCGCGACAGGATCATTCATTCAAAAGCGTTTCGTCGTTTGATAAACAAAACGCAGGTTTTTCTTGCCCCTGAGGGCGATCACTATCGCACCAGGCTTACGCACACGCTTGAGGTGAGCCAAATCTCACGTACCATCGCACGGGCACTGCGGTTGAACGAGGACCTGGCCGAGGCAATTGCGCTGGGGCACGATTTGGGGCACACGCCGTTCGGCCATATCGGCGAATCGGCTATCGGCGAGATATTTAAAATACTTAAAGCCAGGGGCTACCGGGAGGTGCCCGACCACTTCGAGCATAACGAGCAGAGCCTTCGCGTCATCGATGTGATTGAGTATAACGGCAAGGGTCTCAATCTTACATGGGAGGTCCGAGACGGCATTCTCAACCACACCGGCGATACCGACCCGGAAACGTTCGAAGGCAAGATCGTAAAGATCGCCGACCGGATCGCCTATATAAACCACGACATCGACGATGCGGTCCGCGCGGGTATTCTGGATATACAGGAGATTCCCGGGCGTATCATCGATCTTTTCGGCAAGCACCAGGGGCTTCGCATTAACAATATGGTGAGCGATCTGGTTGAATACAGCAAGGACAAAGGCATTATCTCGATGAGCCCCGAACGCATGGAAGCCATGCACGAGCTACGCCGTTTTATGTTTGACCGGGTGTATCTGGGCTCGGCCGCAAAGTCCGAAAACGATAAAGCCAAGAACGTAATTTCAAGCCTGTTCTTCCTGTATCTGGAGAGCCCGGACTTATTGCCCGCCGAGTTCCAAACATCCCAGGCGAACGAGCTTCCGATAAAAGTCTGCGATTATATCGCCGGTATGACCGATCGCTACGCGATAAAGACCTTCGAGGAATATTTTGTCCCAAAGGCTTGGATGGTCTAAAGAAGGGTCCAGGGATAAATGCTTAGGATTAGGGTTCACTTTGCTGTCATTCTGAAGGAGCGAATAGCGACTGAAGAATCTAGGGCACACAAACCTTCTTCTTATGCAGGAGGGTCTAAGCTTAGAAGAGCCCAGTGAAAGAGGTACGTGAGTGCGATCTAGATTTTTCACTAACGTTCAGAATGACATCGAGCAATGGTTCGAGTCTCAATAAGCGGAGCGTGAATCTTTGAGCGACCATAAAGGCAGGATTAAAGATGAAGATGTAAACGCGGTGCGGGAGCGCAGTAACATTGTTGATGTGGTCTCGGATTACGTGGCGCTTAAGAAAAAGGGAAGGCTTTTCTGGGGGCTGTGCCCGTTTCACCAGGAAAAGACCGCTTCGTTTAAGGTCGACCCGGCGGCGCAGCTGTTCCATTGCTTTGGATGCGGTGAGGGCGGCAACGTCTTTTCTTTTGTGATGAAGGTCGAACATCTTGAATTTCCCGAGGCCGTCGGGCTTCTTGCAGACCGCGTTGGATATGAGTTGCACTACGATACGAAGAGTGCGCCGGAGTCGTTGAAGAAAAGCCGTATTCTCGAGGCCAACCGGTTCGCTTCGATGTTTTACCAGTATATTTTACTTAAAACCAACGAGGGCTCTCGGGGTCGTCTTTACTTAAAGAAGCGGGGTCTCAATGACGATGTTGTAAAGAGGTACGGGCTCGGATTGGCCCCGCAGGCCTGGAGTTCTGTTGGAAATTACCTTGCGAAGAAAGGATTTTCGCAAGCAGAACTCGTTGAAGCCGGCCTTGTCATAAAAGGCTCAAAAGGATATTATGACAGGTTTCGTGCGCGGCTGATTTTTCCCATCACCGATATCAGAGGACGCGTAATCGCTTTTGGAGGCAGGATTATTGATTCAGGGGAGCCCAAATACTTAAACTCTCCAGAGACGCCGGTCTACCACAAAAGCTCAACGCTCTACGGTCTGCATGTTGCAAAAAATGAGATTGTTAGACTTGGCACTGTTTTAGTCGTCGAGGGTTATACAGATGTAATTGCCCTGGCACAGGCCGGTATAAGCAACGTAGTTGCAACCTTGGGGACGGCATTCACCGCCGAGCATATGAAACTCTTAAAAAGATTTGCAGAACGCGTCATCCTGGTTTTTGACGCAGATACGGCGGGGATAAAGGCCGCGGAGAGTGTCGGCTCGTATCTATCAGAATTTAGACTTCCGAAAATGGAGGCGTTACGGGATTTGGAAGAGGGCAGCGCTTCAGGAATCGACGTGAGGGTCGTCATACTCCCGCATAAGCAAGACCCGGCCGATTATATCGGCTCACATAGCGCGGATTCGTTTCGCAAGCTGGTCGATGATGCGGAGCCGTTTTTCGACTTCTACTTGACGAGAGAGGTCGATAAATATAATATCAGTGAGATACGGCAAAAAGAGCAGGCCGCAGTAGCTGGATTTAAACTCATCGCAACACTCGAACACCCGGCTTCACAAAAAGCATACCTCAGCAAAATCGCGCAACGGCTCGGGCTTGATGAAGAAGCACTCACGGTAAAATTCAATGCCATGTTCAAAAGGGGTGCGGCAGTGCGTAGTGAGGCGAAAGAAACGTTACTTGACCCGCAAGAAAAAACCGAGAGAATCATTCTCCATTTAGCGCTCAAATACCCCGAAATCAGGGGGAAAATACCGGAAGAAATAGACGAGAGTTACTTTGTATTCCCAGCTCACGCCAGATTGTTCACGGTTTTAAAGGACATCGGCGGGGGTACATTTGACGCAGGTGTACTGGTTAATATTGACAGACGGCTTGGAGCCAAAGCAACCGAGCTATTCATGATCGAACTGGGGTACGAAGAGGAAAATTTATCAAAATATTTTGAGGATATTTTAATATCGCTCAAGGATTTTCACTATACACGTCAAATTAATAAACTTAAGCAGGAGCTTCAGTTTTCGATGCTTAAAAAAGACGAAGCAGAACACGGTGCATTTGAGGAATTGATGGCTCTTGAAGCTAAAAGACGGGACCTGCGCCAAAAAGGGCCCGTAGTTTGATTGGAGGAAATTAAAGGGTGAATACCCGCATAAACGAGCTTGAAATCCCAGAAGTAAAACAACTGATTGCGACGGGCCAGGAAAAAGGCGTCCTTACTGCGGATCAAATTAACGATGCTCTTGAAGCGGTTGATTTAACAAGTGAGCAAATCGATAATATCTACATCCACTTGTTCAATGCCGGCGTAGAGATTATCGGTATCAGCGATGACAACGAGGATGAGGACGAACTGGATGTCGATCCGGAGACAGAAGAGACCAAGGTCCTTCCCGAAGAGGAGGAAGAAGAAGCAAAAAAGGCAGTCGTTCAAGAGATTGACCTCTCCGTTAAGGCTCCGACGAATGATCCTGTACGCATGTACCTCAAAGAGATCGGCAAGGTGCCGCTTCTAACCGCCAAAGAGGAGGTCACGCTTGCTAAGAGAATCGAGGCGGGGGAGAAAGCCGCCGAAACACTCGAGCGCGAGGAAGAAAGCCTTCCGAGAGATGAGGTGCGCAAGCTTCGCAGGGTCGAGCGCGACGGGATGAACGCCAAGAAGAAGCTCGTTGAGGCGAACTTAAGGCTGGTCGTCAGCATCGCAAAACGCTATGTTGGACGTGGGATGCTCTTCCTCGACCTGATTCAGGAGGGTAACCTGGGCCTTATCCGCGCGGTTGAAAAATTCGATTACCGTAAGGGGTTTAAGTTCAGTACATATGCAACCTGGTGGATACGCCAGGCTATAACCAGGGCAATCGCCGACCAGGCACGAACGATCCGCATACCGGTGCACATGGTCGAGACCATAAACAAACTGATTCGAATCCAGCGCCAGCTGCTGCAGGAACTCGGGCGCGAGCCTATGCCAGAAGAAATAGCCGATGAGATGGGCTTAACTCCGGAGAAGGTTCGAGAAATACTGAAGATATCGCAGGAGCCGGTGTCTCTTGAAACGCCGATCGGCGAGGAAGAAGACAGCCAGCTCGGCGACTTCATCGAGGACCAGGAAGCCGAAGTCCCGGCGGACGCAGCATCGTTCTCGTTGCTGCAAGAGCAGTTGCAGGAGGTGCTTGATACGCTGAGCGAGCGCGAGCGCAAGGTTATTGAGCTGCGCTTCGGCCTCATCGACGGCCACCCGAGAACCCTCGAAGAAGTAGGCCGCGTGTTCGGTGTGACCAGGGAGCGAATCAGGCAGATCGAGTCAAAAACCCTGAGCAAGCTGCGTCACCCAAACCGCAGCGCAAAATTAAGGGATTATCTGGAGTAAGAACAGAACCTACCGGTTGCCGGTTGTTTGCGTGTCGTTCTGGGGGAACCCCATCATGCCGGCATGTGGGTTGAAGCGCCCCTGGTAGGGGTTCTTTACTTCGGTTCTGAACACGTTAATCCCTTTGTCTCCGTGAACGGGGCAGTTGGCCTGACAAATTCCGCAGCCTATACAATTCTCTTTGACCATGTATGGCAGAACGATCATCATACCGCTTGGATCGTACTTGCCGGTATCCTTAAGCATGATCGAGTTTTTAGGCGTGGGGCATAGGTTGGCGCATATCTGGCAGCCGTGCCCGGCCACCCAGGGATAGCACCTTGTACGGTCGATCTCGGCTTTACCGATGACGAACTTTTGCTTCTCCTTAAGTTTTAGCTCCTTTATTGCCCCTGTCGGGCATACCTTACCGCAGGCATCACACGACCAATCGCAGAAGCCGGCACTGAAATCCATGTGCGGGGTCCAGAATGCCTCAAGGCCGTGCTGCAGAAGCGAAGGTTGAAGTACATTGGTAGGGCATGTTTTTAAACACTCGCCGCAGCGGATACACTTGTCCAGGAACTCATCCTCATGGGTTACACTCGGTGGTCTCAGCAGTGTCGGGCTCACGTTTCCTTTGGCCTTAAAAGGTATTAGGTAGGCCGCCGCGATCGCACCGCCCATGGCGGTAACGGCGGTTCGCCTTGATGGAATCTCTGTATTAAGCTCCGGTTTGAGACCCCAGGCGACCGCATCGTTCGGGCATATTTTTCGGCACTTCATACATGCCACGCAATACGATGTATCGGTTATCAAGCCTTTGCCGGCAATCGCATCCATTTCGCATGTCTTACTGCACTTCATACATCCTGAACACGTTGCCGCATCGGTTGTCTTCCTGAAAAGCGAGACTCGACCGATCAGTCCCAATAATCCGCCAAGCGGGCACAGGTAACGACACCAAAACCTCCGGCCAAGCACGTTCAGGCTGACCACAGACAGGAACAGCATGATGATCCACATGCTCGAATCGAAGACCCTCGGTCCTTTAAACATCAATATCCCATTTAATTGCATCGATATGGCATCAATCGAGCGGGCCAATGAGAGCGACCCGTACAATCCCTCTGCCATCTTTGAGAGCACCAGGTTTATAGCGGGGAAGACCATAACCGCCGATGTTCTTGTCAGAAGCACGATCGGGTCAAAAACCATAAAAACGCTAATCTTAAAAACGCTAAATATAATCACGATTGAGAGCATGATCAGCGGGACAACTTTAAGCTTCCTGAATACTTTCTGGTTGATGTTCAGTATCTTCGCAAGGGGAGATAGTATATCCAGGAGCGTTCCCGTCGGGCACGCGTAGCCGCAGAACACCCTGCCGAAAAGCAGACTTACAACAAATGTTATGACCGAATACAGAAGAATGGAAAGCAATGGTAAGCCCACGATGACAGATGTCAGGGCTACCAATGGGTCCGAGGCCAGGAATAGTTGAGCTGGAAACCATAGGGTTATTTGTTGTGCGGCAATCCCAAGCAACACGAAGAAGAGTATAAAGAAGAACGCTTGAATTACTCTGCGGTAATTCGACAATCTAAAGCGCATCTTAAGTTTCTTTATTGACCTCCCAGGCTACATCTAACGTTTGAAACCCTCAGCCATATTGGCCGCCTCTTATTGCTTGCATGTGTTAGATCAGCGATTTAGCGTCTTAGCACATTATACATGAAGCCGTTGCCGATTTTAAGAAGCAATTCACATATTGGTAATCTTATAGAGAGACTGTTTGCGAGGGCGACAATCCCGCCCAACGACGAGATCCACGCCATCTCCATCATCTTGAAACTTATAAAAATATCCTCTATAATGCAAAAAGTGTGCTTCGGGCACGCGCAATTCAATAGTGCTTTGGCACCGTTCCTCGGTAGCTCAATGGTAGAGCATTCGGCTGTTAACCGAAGGGTTGTAGGTTCGAATCCTACCCGG
>NZ_PFNG01000218.1:0-3902 GCF_002791875.1 Candidatus Aquicultor secundus
TCCTTCAGAATGACATCTAATCGCTGTTTGCTAATGCTATTTGCTCCCTCAGAATGACAGCAAATAAACCGTTGTCCAAATCTACGCGCTACTCGTTATCCGGGCTGCAGGCCAGTGAAAAATCGTAATCTATTAGATCTTCTTTCAGGTAGTTATCGTATGCCGTCATATCGAAATAGCCGTTCCCGCTGAGACCAAACAGAATAACCTTTTCTTCGCCGGCCTCTTTTGCTTTAATGGCCTCATCAATCGCCTGACGGATTGCGTGAGAGCTTTCCGGCGCCGGAATAATTCCCTCTGCCCGGGCGAACTGAAGTGCCGCTTCAAACACGTGCGTTTGCCGGTACGCAGTTGCCTCGATTATACCTTTGTCGTACAGCAAGCTCACGATCGGTGAGTCGCCGTGATATCGCAAACCGCCTGCATGGATGCCGACCGGCACGAAATCATGACCGAGCGTATACATCTTTGTATACGGCGTCATCCCGGCGACATCTCCAAAATCGTACCGGTACTCGCCTTGGGTCAAGGTCGGGCAGGCCGTCGGCTCAACTGCAATCACCCTCAGATCTTTACCCGCAAACTTGTCCTGGATAAACGGAAAGACCAGACCAGCGAGATTGCTGCCGCCCCCGCAGCATCCGATTACTACATCCGGGTAATGCCCGGCCATCTCCATCTGCTTCTTGGCTTCAAGGCCGATAATCGTCTGATGCAGGAGCACGTGGTTGAGAACGCTTCCCAGGGCGTAATGCGTGTCGTCCCTCATTGCGGCCTCTTCCACCGCCTCGCTTATCGCAATACCGAGAGAGCCCGGCGAATCCGGGTCTTTTTCAAGAATCGTGCGTCCAGCCTGCGTTAGATTAGTTGGGCTCGCGTGCACCGTAGCCCCGTAAACCTCCATTAACGAGCGGCGGTAGGGTTTTTGCTGGTAGCTGACTTTAACCATGTAAACAACGCACTCCATGCCGAAAAAATTGCACGCCATAGAGAGCGCACTACCCCACTGACCCGCGCCGGTCTCGGTTGTTAATCTGTTTATACCTTCTTGCTTGTTATAATATGCCTGTGCGATGGCCGTGTTTGGCTTATGGCTGCCGGTGGCGTTTCCACCTTCGTACTTGTAATAGATTTTTGCAGGAGTATCCAGGGCTTTCTCAAGCCTGCGGGCCCTATAAAGTGTCCCCGGCCTATAAAGTTTGTAAATCTCGAGCACTTCGTCGGGAATCTCGATCCAGCGCTCGGTGCTCACTTCTTGCCCGATGAGCGCCATGGGAAAGAGGGGAGCGAGGTCGGCGGGGCCAATCGGCTCTTTTGTCGCCGGATGGAGGTAGGGATCCATGGGATAAGGAAGATCCGCCAGGATATTATACCAGGCTGTGGGAATCTCCTTTTCACTTAAGATAAACTTGTTTGTTTCCAACTAGAACACTCCTTTTCTTTGTTCACTTATAGTTGTCTAATATGTATATCTAATATATGTTTATACTATATACAACCTATATGTGTCTAATATCTATAAGCTCGGCCAGTTTCCCGGCCGGATCTTTGCTTTTGAGCAACGATTCCCCGATAAGAAGCCCCATCGCTCCGGCATCCAGAAGCCTCTTGATATCTGAGCTGCTGGAAATACCGCTTTCACTAATGACAATCCTATCATCCGGGACGAATTGCATCAAATTTATTGAGGTATTTAGATCGGTTTTCAATGTATCCAGGTTTCGATTGTTGATACCGAGAAGCCTAGCGCCGCTTGCGATCGAAACTTCTAGCTCAAGCCTGTTGTGCGACTCGAGCAAAACCTCAAGGCCAAGCTCATGGGCCAGGCTTAAGAATCGCAGGATTTGCGCATCGGTTAAGATGGACGCTATCAGCAAGATTACATCCGCGCCGTAGGCGTAGGCCTCATATATCTGGTACTCATCGACAATGAAGTCTTTTCGAAGGATGGGCAGCATAGTACAGCGCTTTACCTCAAGCAAGTCCGCCGGGCTTCCGCCGAAATATTTTTCATCCGTGAGCACGGATATGCCCGCCACGCCGCTGCTTTCATAAATCCTTGCAAGCTCGGTGAGGCTATAACCGCAGTTCATGTCACCACCGGAGGGCGAGCGTCGCTTTATTTCGGCGATGATTGGCACCTCGCGCGAGCGGATGCTTTCGATAAGGCTGCGTCGCTCGATGCCGTCACCGGGCGCCATCTCGTTAACCGGGTTGAGCTTCTTTAACGCCTCAACATAAAACCTTTTGTCCTCGACGATTTGATCCAGTATCACTTCAATTCCCCTACGCTCGGTTTAACGCCGAACTCACGAAGCGCCTGGAGTTTGGCAAGCGCCCTGCCGCTATCGATCGATTCTTTAGCCATTCGCATGCCCTCTTTAAATGAGGATGCTTTGTCGGCGGCGATTAAACCGGCCGCGGCGTTCATTAAAACAATATCTCGTTTCGGGCACTTGGCGCCTTTTAGAACTTGCAGTGTTAGCTCGGCGTTATCCTCTGCGGTACCGCCCCGCAAGTCCTCGATCGTCGCCCGTTTTACACCGCACTCCTCGGGGGTGATTTCGTAAGTCTCAACCCCGCCGTCCTTAAACTCTGAGATAACGCTTTCCCCGGTGGTGGAGAGTTCGTCAAGGCCGTCGTGTCCGTAAACGACCAAGGCGTGCTTTATGCCGAGATTTCCAAGAACCCGCGCCATAACCTCGGTCAGCTCACGGTCATAGACGCCCAGTACCTGGGCGGTTGCACCCGCAGGGTTGGTGAGAGGGCCGAGGATGTTAAACACGGTGCGCACACCGATCTCGCGCCGTGGGCCCATTGCATGCTTCATCGAACCGTGGAAGTTGGGGGCGAACATAAAACCGATTCCAATCTCTTCAATACATCGTTCCACCTCATCGGGGGCCATGTCGATCCGTACACCGAGGGCTTCAAGAACATCCGCGCTTCCGCTCTTACTTGAAACCGAGCGGTTCCCATGCTTTGCTACCGGTACTCCTGCGCCCGCCACGACAAATGCGACGGTCGTTGAGATATTAAACGTATGTTGTTGATCCCCGCCGGTACCGCAGGTATCTACGATATCGACGACATCCGGCTTTATCCTACTTGCTTTGTCCCTCATGACTTTTGCGAAACCGGATATTTCATCAACCGTCTCGCCTTTCATTCTTAGGGCGGTAATAAGCGATGCGATTTGCGCTTGCGTCGCCTCGCCGTTCATGATAACATCCATTACTCGTTCGGCTTCATCTCTTGTAAGGTCTTTGTTATCGATAACCTTTTTTATCGCTTCAACTAACATTTTATCTCCTCCTTAATCCTAGCCAACAGCGATCTTATTCAGATGGTCGGCTCCCAAAAAATTCCTCAGGATGGCCTTTCCTTCGCTTGTGAGTATCGATTCGGGGTGGAATTGCACGCCCTCTATAGGGAACTCGCGGTGCCGTAGTGCCATAATCAACCCGTCCTCGGTCTCGGCCGATACCTCGAGACAAGACGGGAGCGTTTCTTTCTCGACGATGAGCGAATGATACCTGGTAGCGGTAAACGGGTTGGGGATGCCCGAAAATATCGTCTTGCCGTCGTGGAGTATCTTCGATGTCTTACCGTGAACCAGCGTACCGGCGTGGACGACCTTGCCGCCGAACGCCTCGCCTATCGACTGGTGCCCGAGGCATACGCCAAGCACCGGGATGGTTCCGGCGGCTTCTTTTATCAGATCGATGGATATCCCCGCATCCTCGGGTCTGCCGGGCCCAGGGGAGATAACAATACGGTCGGGCTTCATCCCCATAATATCCTTGACCGTTTTTTCATCGTTCCTGAACACGACCAGCTTCTCGCCCATCTCTGCAAGGTACTGGACCAGGTTGAATGTGAATGAATCGTAGTTATCGATC
>NZ_PFNG01000076.1:0-16447 GCF_002791875.1 Candidatus Aquicultor secundus
TTTCAACTAAGTTTAGGACACCTTCGTAACTTTTGCCAAAAACATGTTGACATTCCCGATGCAAAGTGTCTTAAATAGTACTTAATAGCTATGCAAGTGATAGCAGTTATCTTGATGACCAGTTGATAAACTATTTGTGCACTTCATAACCTATAAACTTAAGCCTGAGCGCTCGCTCAGATCTGTGGTTAAACTGCTATCTTAATTTAGTAGATAGTAACTTGTACTTCTATTTATTCTGCTTAAGGTGTTTTACTCACCAAGTACAATAATCGCAAGCAGGTATCTAGAGGGAATTTAAGCACCGCCCAATTGTATGTTTAGTGAAAGTTCCGAGAAACAATTTAAAGCATGCATTATTCGACAACAGATTCTGTATAAGTAATCCAAACATCTTGCCATTTGTAAGCTCGGCGGGCAAGGTTTTTGTTCATGAACTCAAAGTTAAGGATGGAGGAGACATGGGAGAATGGCTTTATGCATTCGCTGCAAAAGAGATTCAAAAGTACATCCTTCAAGGCAACAAATTAAAGGATATGGTTGGAGGAAGTGAACTCGTAAATCAGATGTGCGGTGAGTTCCTAACTCGATCTCTTAATGAGCTGGGTATTGATAATTCTGAATACAGGATAATTACACAAACAGCAGGTTGGGCAAGGATCCAGTTTAATAATGGAAACGATGCTAAAAGGCTATATACCGTATGGCCGCTGCTCGTTGATAGATTTGTACCGGGGCTTCAAGTAGTGCAATCTCTTGTTGAGATCAACGGCGATATCAATAATGCTATAGAAGAGAGTGAAAAAAAGCTAAGGGCCGAGCGCAGCTTGATTCAGGTAGGCTTACCGGAGATAGGCCCACTCATTGAGAGAAACCAGCGGCTTGGTTTTGCGGCTGTCCGGTATGCAAAGGGTGAAGATGAGCTTCAAGACCGCCAAACTACAAGAAAGCGCGATTACGTTGGGAAGCGCAAAAACAAATCGGCAATGACAACTTTAGTGGCAAAAATGTCTGGCGCAGAAGATACAGAAAAGCAACTGCAGTATAGATGGCCGGACGAACTCGACGATATCGCCGGTTCGGAGAAAAAGTACATCGCTGTAATCCACGCTGACGGAAACGATTTAGGGAAAACAATCAGGCAGCTCCAAGAACATGTTCGATCAAGCCCTGATAAGGCGATAGATGTCTTTAAGAGGTTCTCAGAAGCGATAAGTCAAGCTACCGAGAGCGCTGCACAAGAGGCATATAAGCGCATAATAAAACCAGATTATGAAGATCGGGCAGAAGTATCGAAAAAGCCTATCTTTATGGCGGCCCGACCTATTGTCCTCGGAGGAGATGACCTCACGCTAATTATTAGAGCGGATCTTGCCTTTAAGTTTACGAGAGTGTTCATGGAGGCATTTGAAGCCTCGTCAAAGGAAGCGCTTGAGAAGGAGCTTGGCGGTTTCAATATCGCGGGCTTGCCGGAAAAGCTAACCTCCTGTGCCGGTATAGCGTTTATTAAAAAAGCATATCCGTTCTCAAGGGCATATGAGCTGGCTGAATCGCTATGCGCTTTTGCAAAAAGCCGGGCAAAAGAAAAAGATAATAAGGATAAAGACGGATTCGTTCCGTCAAGCTTCGCCTTCTATAAGGTGGCAACGAGTGTCGCTGGCAGTTATAGCTTAATCAGAGAAACCGAGCTGACTTCAAAAGATAGCTCCGAGGCGCTGCAGATCAAATTATGGCACGGGCCGTATACGGTTGGCTCCCACGACGTCAATTTGGTTAGCTATGACGACCTTGTGACACTAGCGGGCACTTTGTCAAAGTTACCGTCGGGCTCAATACGAACGTTAATAACGACTGTTTATACTAGCGCACTTAAAGCTCAAACGGATTTTGATCGTATCCTACAAGTCGCTGGAAGCACAGGCAAAAAGGAGATAGCCGATAAATTTAAGGCCCAGCTTATTAAAATAACGGGCAATACCACAAATCCTTTATGGAATGAGAACGGCAACTCACCTCTTCTGGATGCTTATAGGATAAGAGAACTAAGTGATGATACTGTATTAGTAAGCGGAGGCAATAATGGCAAAAGCTAAGCTAACATTTGAGTTTCTAGGATACTGGCACATGGGTAGCGGTGCCGGGGAAGGCGCTAATTTGGATGCTATTGTAATAAAGACTAAAGCGGGTCTGCCTTTTATACCCGGTAGAACCGTTAAGGGAATTGTCAGAGAAAGCGTTTTCAGTATGGAGGAACTTGGTATTTCCGGTGAAGAATCGGGCGAAAAGCTGGCCGCAGAAGGAACAACGGATAAACTTTTCGGAAAGGGTAGCCCAGATAACAGTCGCTTTGACACAACGTTTGGCGAACTCATGTTTACGAGCGCTACTCTCGGATATTATATGGAGCGGTGGGCGGGTGAGCCAGACAACGAAGAAAAACGTGAGCTTTTATATCAACAAGTTGCCTCAACAAAAATCGACAATCGCGGTCTTGCCGATGATAAGTCTCTCAGGAGGATAGAGGTCACCGTACCGCTCAAATTGACAGCATACGCCGAGTCGAGAAGTGAGGGTTCCGATTGGATTAGCGTTTTAAAAGCCGCCGCACCTCTTATCAGGCACATAGGCTCGCATCGGCACCGCGGCCTCGGTCGGGTTCTCGTTAATGTCGAGGAGGTGTCGTAGATGAAAAGCCTGCATTTTAACGTAGTGCTCGATATGGATGTAGTTATTAGCGAACGATCGGCAACTACCGGCGGTCACTCTAGCCTCAGCTATCTTCCAGGTGCTTGCTTTCTTGGCGCATGCGCAGTGAGACTTTACACAAAGCTAGGCACAAAAGCGTTCGATGTATTTCATAGCGGCGCTGTTCGGTTCGGAAACGCTTACCCAATCGACGATGAGGGCTATCCAACACTTCCCATTCCGCTCTCATGGCACTATCCAAAAGGCAGCGCAAGCCATGAGGGCACGATTTTGCTTACCGATAATGTTTTCAACCTCGTGCATCTATCTTCTGAGAACGAAAGCAAGTGGAAGAAGGATAATGTGCAGCCCAAGCAGATGAGGGAAGGGTTTTTCTCGGACACGGGTACCATCAGGATGCCTACCTCAAGCTATCGGCTGAAAACCGCTATAGACCGGACGAAGGGTGGAAGGGCAAAAGAATCGCAGCTGTTCGGGTACGAGAGCCTTGATGCCGGCAGTAACTGGTATTTCTCTATAGATTTCGACGATGAAGTTTCTCCTCGGGTCTTAGATGATATTAGCGAAGCGCTTACAAAGGGCCACATAAGAATCGGAAGGTCGAAGTCCGCTGAATACGGTAGTGTGGATATAACAGCGGCAGAGAAACCACCGTATCGACTTAGACCTGGTATGGAGGATGGCGTTTTTATCTATTGCTTATCTGATATTGCGCTTCGCGATCCACTAACGGGCGCCCCGACGCTAACTCCGCTACCAACTCATTTTGGCTTGAAAGAAGATGCTCAGCTGAGTAGAGAAGAGACGTTTATTCGAACGCGCTCGTACACCCCGTTCAACAGCAAGAGAAAGGCGCATGATTTTGAGCGCCAGGTGGTTTGTATGGGCAGCGTCATCGCATTCCGTACATCAAGTGAGTTGACTCAAGAACCACTTGAGGAGCTACAAGACGCCTTGGATTCCGGTATCGGCATGTACAAGCATGACGGACTTGGTAAGGTACTTGTTAATCCATCGTTTCTGTCGACCGAGCACTTCGAACCGGCACCTAAAACTGCGCTCTCTCAGATTATCGAAGTGAAGGCGGAGCAAGTGGCAGAGGTACAATCAGATCAGGAAATGTTACTGGGGTGGCTGGACTCAAGGATGATACTGAAAGAAATAGAGAGAGAATCGCTTGAAATGGTTGAGCAGTGGCTTAAGGTACTAGTGCCGGGAGTAAGAAGGCAAAAGAGAATTGCTCCGGGCAAATCGCAGTGGGGCCAGTTAAGAGATGTAGCGATCAGGTCGACGTCTATAGGCGATATAGAGACCGCTCTGTTTAACGAAGACAAAGGGCTATGCACCTCTGGCATATCAAAGGATGCCTGGAAAACCGAGTTCTACTACGATAATGGCTACATAAGCTTTGCTTTGTTCCTTGAAAACGTGGTTCTAAAGACCGCCAAAGACAAAGATCATCCCGGTCATGAATATAGACTACTGCAGAGGGTTATTTACTTGCTTGGCAATCAAATGCCTCAGAAGCTAAGTCAGGAGGAAGCATGATCATAGAGGCCAACACGTTACGCTACATAGCAAGAACGGTTATCGAGTTTAAAACGCCGTTTTTGATAAGCGCCGGTGAATCGGACTTCTTTTCGGACGTCATGTTTGTTGCTGATGCAAACGGTCTCCCTACGATTCCCGGTTCTTCTATCGCCGGCATATTGCGGCACGAGGTTGAGAAAATCACCCCCGATAAAGTTAATGAACTCTTTGGATTTCAGGGTACAGGTGAAGATAAAGAAAAGGAAAGAGGCTCAAGGTTGACCGTTTCCTGGGGCTGCATTCACGACAGCGCCAATCGGCTCGTCGAAGGCATTGTAAACTTGAATCGCCTCAATGATCAGGTTCTGAAACAAGCGATTAACTCTCTGGCACGCGATCATGTTTGTATTACAGATAGGGGCATAGCGAAAGGCGGAGGTAAATTTGACGAACGCTATGTGTCGGCTGGTCATCGGTTTACCTTCGAGATGATGCTCGAGGGCAGTGAGAAAGACCTGGGCGATTGGCATACGCTGCTTAGCCTGCTTACATCAGGAACGATCCGAATAGGTGGTAAAACAAGGCGTGGGTTAGGGTCATTCGAGGTAATTTCGCTGAAGGAAGGGATTTTTGACCTTGCCGAGCTTTTAGGATTCACCGATTTTTCAAGGCATCCCATCAAGCTCTCAGAGAACTCAAATGTGCTTAAGGAACGCTTAGACGCGATATCTGAATTAGTTGCTACGGAGAGTATTACCGCCAGCATCGAGCTTAAACCGAAAGGTTTTTGGCTAATTGGCGGCGGATCGGACAGCCAGGCGGACATCGCACCTGTTTTGGAGTCTAGAATTAAGTGGACGAACGGTAAGGGAAAAATCGGGGAAGAAGAAGTTCTTGTTCCAGGTACGGCTATTAAAGGGTCTTTGGCACATAGGACAGCGTATTATTACAACGCGCTCAGCGAAGTGTTTTTGGACGATTTATCAAGGCAGGATATTGATCGATATACTGCGAGCAATAATGACGCCATTAGGGAACTTTTTGGTTACTGCAAGAACGATGCGATTGAAGAAGATGGCCAGCGCGGGCGTGTCTTTATCGACGATATATTCATCGGTAAACCGGAACAGAAAATAGTAAACCACGTAGCTATTGACAGATTTACCGGTGGTGCTAAGACCATGTCCGGCGCTTTATTTTCTGAGCGGCCGTTTTTCAAAGGTAATGGCTTTGAGCTTAAGCTTACTATCACGGAGCCAGATAAGATTTCGCCCAATGCAAGAAAGGCTTTCGCGTTAGCTCTTAATGACATGGCTTCCGGGAGGCTATCTATAGGCTCGGGGGCTGGTCGAGGAAACGGTTTTTTTGAAGCCCTGAACGGGGTTGCGTGGAGCAACGAAGGCAAGACATGGATAGGAGATGCGGTATGATAGAGGCTCTTAATAAAACGCTTAGAGATTCTGGGCTTGAAGAAGAGCTAAAAAGCTTTTCTATCAGCATTGCGCCGAGGCATATCTCAAGCCATGAAGAGCTGCTGAAAACGGTTGCGGATTTTGTACCGGCCATAGGGTGGCTTTGCCTGACGGATGAAGTGCTCGTTGTTGACGAGAAATTTGACCACTCGAGCTTACAGCAGCGGATCATCTTGTCGGGTGAGCTTGCATCCGGAGACAAAAGCTTCCATATTCGACAAGCAGACAACGGTTGGATCGTCGTGGATTTAGAGCGAAAAGCAGGTGATGATCAGATTATGATTGATGAGGCTTTTATCTCCACAAAGCAGGAGCTTGGTAAGCTTAAATATGAAACGTACTGGAAGAAAGCGGAAAACGACGGATTCGAAGTTTTTAGACCTGTTGTGAGTAGATTTATCGGTTTTGAAAGGGGCGAGGGCTAGTATGGCGCAACAACAAAACTATAACGTGCGCGATGGTCAAAAACAGCGCGGTCCACAGCAACACAATAGAAGAGATGAAGAGCGCTGTGGGCCAATACGCGCCCCCTATAACTTTGTTCCACTTTCAAAAATGGTAGTGTTTGCTGAACGGTCGGCATCAATATCGCACGATGTTCCGTTTAGCGACGCCATATGCGGCACCATCGAATGCGAGCTGGTCACCACGTCACGGGTTTATATTAGAAACGGCGGCAATTGGAGCCATGAGCAGATCCTAAACAATAAAGATGCCCAATCCTTCTTTAAGATTGACCGTGATTACGTTATTCCCGGAACAAGTATCAAGGGACCGATTCGCAACGTCATCGAGATTATTTCGTTCGGGCGCATGAAGGGAAAAGTGGATGACAGGCGTTACTCGGTTAGAGACCTCACGAAAGACAATAAGGGTCTTTATGTTGACAGAATAATCAAAGCATCGCCAAAGGCAGCGTGGCTCACTCAGGACAAGGTAAGCAGAGAATGGTTTCTTACTCCATGCGACTTCATCAGAGTCGAGCAAAACGATCTAATTGCCTACCAGAAAGAACAAGATCGAAGGGTGCCAAACATCAAGGCAAAGCAAAACGCTAAAAGTAAGTATGCGCAATGGGAAGGCTCGCGGATTGTCACTTTTAATTATTCAACAAATAGCGGTACGCAAAACCAACGTACGGATGGGGTGGGAACTAAAAGGGCGGTCGACATTGGATCGGGCTCTGAGCAAGGAACGATTGTTTTTACCGGCCAGCCAGCCGATCATGAGTTTTCCGTATCTCTGGATAGTTTGCCGGGCAATGTAAGAATTCCGGATAATCTTGAGAAGAAAATATATCACCGGCCGAACAAAAAGAGCGGCAAAAACGAGCTTGTTTGTAAGGGAGTAATGCTCTCGTCCGATAAAAGAGTTCTACTAGAGCTTTCAACCAATGGTCGTTTTAGGGAAGCCGTAGAAACGCTTTTCGAACGATCGTACAATGAGAGAAAGAAGTATGTAAAACACCTCGAGTTTATTTTCTACAATGAGGGCAAACGGGCACAAATAGAGAATCTTGAAAAGATTAAGGAAGAATTTGAGTTTATACACTCTAAAAATGGAGAGACAAACAAGCCGAATGACGAATGGGAGTATTGGCAGAAGCAACTCAAGAAAGGCGAAAAAGTTCCCGTATTTTATGTTGGAGATAGCGCTCGGCCCAAATCAATCGGGCTTGCGTATATGTATCGTTTGCCCTACGAGCATACGGTTCTCGATGCAATAGGCCACACCAGTGAATGCCATGTCATGCCATACCCCGACCTTTCAGATGCCATATTTGGCTTTATCGGAGAAAACGATGGGCTAAAAGGCCGGGTTTACATCTCTGCTGCTATCGCGGACCCCTCAACAGTAAAAGAAGCGGGTCTTGAATACACAGTTCTGGGTGGGCCTAAACCTACCTACTATCCAAATTACATAGACCAGACTTCGCCTGTTCGCACCTACAAGACTTTCATGGATAGCGACTGCAGAATTAGAGGGTGGAAGCGTTACCCGGCACGTAAGCATGACGTCACGATCAAACCGCGGCCTGAAAAAGATCGGGTTGCTACCAGGTTTATCCCAATCGAACGTGACGCCAGATTTACCTTCTCGGTCAATGTACATAATTTACGACCCTTTGAGCTGGGTACGTTAATCTGGGCGCTGACCTGGGGTGGAAGGGAAAACCTGCGTCATAGTATTGGTATGGGAAAGCCTTTTGGCTACGGTCAGGCAAAGATAACCATAACCTCTACGCAGCTATTCGATGTTAAAGCGATTAGGGAAAACGAGATACCGAGGGTGCCCGAAAGCGACCTCGGTTCCCTTGCGCAAGCCGGCATGCTAGCATTTGAGGATTACATGAACCAAAAAGTAAAGCTCACAAATGGCGATGCGCCGGACTGGATCGATACTCCTCAACTGGTCCAGCTCATGGCAATGGCCGATCCTGAGTGCCAGCCGTCTCTTGGCAAGACCGACCAACCGGGTGGCGACAACCAGAAGAGAAAGCTCCAGTTCATGAGCATCGGCAAGGGCACGAGTTCAAACGAGTTCCTTAAAGCCAAGGACAGCAAGTGCAGGCTTGAGCCACACGCCTGGTTTGACGGAATGCAAGATGATGAGAGATTTAAGAGCCTAAAACCTGATGATTGCATAGGCTTCTTGGAGAGCGGAAACGGGCGGTTTGCTGCAGACTTGAGCGGCGACAATGAGGCGGCAACGGTGGGTGTGCAGTCTGATATGCCGAAGAGTGTTTTGGATAAATTCAATGCTATTAAACGACAAAACAGCAAGGACAAGTTTTTTGAGTTCTTCCAATCGCTCAAGGAGCAGGATATCGTTGAACTCGAACGTATTGATCTTTCAGCGGTTTCATCGGTGCTTAACATTGGGGTTGTTGATGAGTTTGATGCTTCGGATATAATGCCCGCGGTCAAAGCTACGGTAGCCAAATTAATGCTTTCATATATATCACCGAATAAGAAGTGGGATAGCAATAAGAAAGCGCGTTATGAGAAGCTTAAAGCTATCGCTGGGGTTTAGCGTTATTACAGTCACTCTAGCTGGAGGAGGTTCTTATGCACAACGGGCTGCATAAGCTATTTAGCGTTGATAAGGCGTCACCCATAATTTTTCTTGTTGTCATTTATATCGTGGGGATATCTACCGGTAGCCTGGCAGACACTCTTCAAATCTGGCTTAAACCCTGGGTGATTACGGTGGTAGGAAGTATAGCTCTAATTTTGATTATGGCTTTTGTGGACCCAATACCAAGGTTTATAAACTACGTTCTTGGCAAACGCGGCGAGTTGTCTATTACTGATACTGAGGTATCACCACAGCGACACAGAGGGCTTATAGTTCTTGGGAGCGCCTGGGATCCAATGCCTGCCGAAACGGCAATACGTTATCATTATAAAGGCATTCATAACGAGCATCATGACGCTATTCTTGACAAGTGTTGGTTGCTTACCGCCGGCGAGACATCCAATAGGTATGCCAGGGATATGATTGCAAAACTGATAAGAGAGGGTATGCCAAACGATCTCTTTAAGATCGTTGAGCTTTCGGCTGGTAACGCTGATAATCCAGCTAAAGTATATGATGCTGTGGAAGATATATTCGCGAGCCTACCGGATGAATTTGGTGAGACAGATATGATCGCCGATTATACCGGGGGCACGAAGTCGATGACGGCAGGATTGATTCTTGCGTGCGCTCGACCATCAAGAAAGCTGCAGGTTCTGAAACCTAAGGAATACAAAGAAGATGGAACGGCTGTGCGTGAAGCTGGATCAGACCCTAAGTCGGTAGATATACGTTTTAATCTTACGAGGGCATAATCTATGACGGTGTATCAAGAGGTTACCATAAATGTAAATACTCTCTATGCTGGCGAAACCGCTAAGCTTTCTGAGCTTGATGGCTATGTTCTGAAAGCAAAGGAGCTTGCGGGCGAGGGCGCGAATGTTGTCTTAACCGGCAACGGCCCCATTTGGCTTTACTTGAAGATAGCGCACGCGTTGCATGGCAAAGCGCGAAAGCTTGTTTACAAAAGCCCGGTTACCGGAGAAGTGTTGATCTTCAATCATTCGCCGGATTAGCATGTAAACATAGCTCCACCGGATAGGCAGTTTTTTGTTTACAAGTTCTATCTACCGGGAAAATAACTTTATAGAAATTTCAGATTTGTACTTGACGCCAAATTGAGACTATGGTAAAAGTAGATTTACCATAAAGGGAACGACTTGGAGGTGATGGATCAAAGCAATATGACGCTTATTAGCTAGTTTGTTTAGCTTTGTTAATAGGGCAGTTTAGCCCTCTTATGTACAGTTTGTTAAGGAATGCTTCTTTTCCTTTAGAAGAAAGAAACCAAACCATACCAATTAGAAATTAGAAGTTTAGGCTTAGCAACGGCAGAGCGCTGTTGGTGGGTCATTTGGAGGATGGTTTCTATGGTTAAAGGAAAGAGGCTTTTTTGTTTCTCCATAACGTTAGGTATGCAGGCGGTCGCTAATGCGATCGTTTACACCGACGACTACCTGCTCGCAATAGGGGTAGCTCCATTACAGTTCTGCGTAAAGACTCTCCTCATACAAACACTCTCAAATAGTTCAAAAATCAATATGAAACAACCGGTATCTTGCAGAGGTAACAAATCTCGACGCCGGAAAACCGGCAAACCGTCACGCTTCCAGATTAACCCAAGAATCAGCCAGATAAGCCAAGACAATGGGTGGTGGCGATAGGATGATTATCATGAGCCGGCTTTCGGGATGGTTTAGGTCGCTGTCAAGCATAGCGAAAGGTGAAGAACGCCTTATTCATGGCAGGTACCGGCTGTTAAGCGTCCTCAGTAAAACACAAAGGACGACGATCTATGAGGCGCATGACGTAATCAACAAACGCCGTGTCGCTATCAAATGTATAGGCAACAGTGCTGACGCCGATACGCTTTTCAGGTTTAAGCGCGAGTATAGGGTTCTCCGACAGCTTAACCACACGGGCGTTTATAAAGCGTATGATTTCGGAAGCGACGCTAAAATAGGGTATTTCATCGTCATGGAGTTCGTCGGCGGCAAAAATCTGGCGCAGCTTATGCAGGAAAAGGCGCTCTCGGTGGCCGAGGCCGTCAATATCATAATAAAAGTGCTTGAAGTGCTGGTGTACGCCCACGGAAAAGGCATCATTCATCGCGACATAAAGACGACGAACATAATGATAACAAAAGGCAACATCGTTAAGCTTATCGACTTTGGCGTAGCGCTTATCAAGGAAGACCGGGTGACCCAAATCGGAGCGATTATAGGCACCAGAGGGTTTATGTCCCCTGAGCAGCAGATGGCTGGACAAGTCGTCGATGAGCGTACCGACGTATTCAGTGCGGCAAAAACGCTCAATGAGATACTCGGGGATCGCCTTCAAAGCCCGGAATTATCTCAGCTTAACAACGTCATAGCGAAAGCGCTGGCGCTAAACCCTGATGATCGCTACAGCTCGGCGCTTGCATTTGCCGAAACGCTCCGTACTCATTTGCCTGCAGAAGAAGAGACACAAATCCTGGCATTAACGGAGACAAAGGTCATGCTCCCTGAGACCGAGGTCGAGTTGGCGCCAGGCAATATATTAAAGCGCACGATAGCCGGTGCTGGCGTTCTCGCACTCTGTATTCTCGCTTATAAGGGCATGCTCATATATATCATACTAACCTTGCTGGCTGGGGTAGTCGTGTTAGCTGCAAAAGAAATGCGCAACCCTCTTGCGGTGGGCCACGTAAGTGTTCCCGTGCAAAAGGTTGCCAGGTTTATCTATGGGGTGTCGGAGGAAGAGCGCAAGAAGGCAGCCGCGGGTTTAAACGAACTGCTCGCAAAGTCGGTGAAACTCGTACCGCTGGCAATAGCCCAACTATCCAGAACCTTAGCGTCGGTAACAGAGCGATACACCGGTTCGTTAAGTAAAGCGCTCGCAGTAATATTGGGCCTATTCGTTGTACCGCTACTGGTAGCGGGCGTGCTCGGCGTGCTGACATTGCTTGCGATGGGCGCAGGTATCGTGGTGTTGCATGGTGTAAACGCTATTCTTGCTTTTGTAAGCTCAACGTCGCTGGCGGCAACTCTATTGCAGGAATTATCGCGGCTCTCAGATATGGTAGCCCGCGCTCCAATAAATATGCGGCTGGGTGAGATGGCGAGCGCTATCGCGCAAACGGCCGTCGCTCTCGGATTGAAAGGCTGGCAGGGATGGTACGTCTTGCTCGTTGCGCCTGCACTGGTTGCGCTCGCGTATATGGCGAATGAGTCGGCGAAACGCCAGGTGGTGGCGATTGGTTTCGGTCAACCATTCTTGTATGTGTCACTCTCGGCTATGAGCGGAAGCGTGAATCTGCCGTTGCAAAACCTTGTCTTGCTGGCGATATTTGAGACCGTGCTAACGGCAAGCCTCATAGGCTTTGCCCTGATGGTCGCTGAATCAATACACAGCGGAAGGCGGCGTTACTAAATGGGTGTCTTAAAGAACGCAAGAAACCACCTATTAAAAGCACTTATTGCTTTCCTGGTAGTGCCACCGGTCTATATGGTTCTTGCCGAGCACGTGTCGCAAGCAATGCGCTTTCATCTGCCGGAGGGAATGAGATTCATGCCTGTTATAGGTATTGCGATTCAAACGGGGCGGATGCTGCTGACAAGCGGTTCGCCGGGCGTATATGTTATGGCCGCCCCGATAGTGGTTGCCGCCATAATAGCGCTCGAAGCGCGATCTCTTGGCGTGATAGTTGTAGAATCAGTACTCGTTGCCGCTGCTACATGTGGCGTCGCATGCCTGATAAGCGGCAAGATCGGTATACCGTTTCAAGACCTAGCGGTACTTAGCTTACTTGAGATATCAGCGGTTGTATCATTGGTAGCAATCACTAGATTTATAGCAGGGTTTACGAACGCTTTCATGAGAAAGAGCCGCGGTTACTAAAGGCAGCCGCTAGCAAGGACTACCGATAAGGTTCCGTTTTATTAAGGAGGATGAAAACAATGCGCTATAAAGAAAAAAGCAAGACAGGGTTTAAATCATATAGTCTGGTTGAGGCCCGATGCCAGGCTATCCTCGATGCCAGGGTGGGCAGCCCGACATCGGCAAGCGGTGAACCCGTTCAACATCAAAGAGATGTCCGGTACCTTGTTGAGATATCTCACGCGAGGCTCGGGCAAGAACTGGTCGACAAGATGTCGAGCTTACGAAGCGACATCGGGATTCTGCGCCAAGAGAAGCCCCGGCTTAAAGAAAAGCTTGTATACGCAAACCGTACGTTAGATGCGGCATGCGACCGGTATGCGAAAGCGGAAGATGCGCTACTGGAACTCGATAAACCTCAAATACCGCTGGCCCTGGCTTGGGTGGTCACCATTGCGCTCTCGATGGCGGAGATACCTCTTAACTCGTTTATATTCTCGCTATTCGGCGGAACGAAAACCGACACCTTGATAATGGCATCGGGCATATGTTTTGCTATCCCGTTATTTTCACATCTGGCAGGGATCGAAGCTCGTGAAAACAGTCGGCTCGGGGGTAAGTTCTGGCAGTTGCTTGTAATCCTGTTCGTCTTTCTTGCCGGCGTATCATACTTGCGAGGTCTTATGATGGAGGGCATGGGCACCCAGGAAGTACTTGGTGTTCACGTGAGCTGGGTGTTGCCCGGTATCATGTTTCTTGCGGCCAACCTCTTGATTGTCGGGGTTTCGTACTGGGCATCATATGCGTCTCATGTTAAGGAATCCCGCAAGAACAGAAATATCCGTGACGCGTTTAAGCGGGCCTCGGCCGGGCTGACTATCGCCCGGCGAGAGCGCGACTCGGACGAGACCGAGCTGAGCAAGGCGACAAGACGAATTGAAACGGTTGGCGATGAGCTGCGTAAAATATGTGATGACGTCAGGGCAAAAGCCGAGGAGCATTGCGCTTACGGCAAACACCTGGTGTCTATCTACCGCCGCACGAATATTCGTTGGCGCAAAGACGGCGAAAAGGTGATCGAGAGTTTCAAGGACGAGCCTGATTTTACTGTATCGGAGAGCCTAAACAGGGCACTTAACGAAGCGTACGCCCTGGTCACAAAGCTTGAGATGCAGCGAGATTACGGCACCGACGACCTTGAAAAGATACTAAGAGATGCGGGGGGATTTTAATGAAATGCGTAAAAGCGATCAAAACGATTGTTTTGGTGGTGTTTGCTCTCATATTGCTAGGATCGGTTGCCGGGTGCGCGACAACCGAGGAGACGCCGAAAAAAACCGTATTCGCGCTCTTCGATATATCGGGAAGCACGCAACAAGAGCGCGGCCGGTATCTCAAAGACTTCGAAAAGGTACTTGAAGCTATGAACTCCGGGGATACGATCGTCGCCGACAAAATCGATAACAGTCCACTCGCGAAGGCGTCGTATCCAGTAAATACAACCTTCGCCCGGGGAAGTGTTGATCCAAACGAAAACCAGGCGAAGGCGTATATCAAAAACAAACACCTTCCCGAAGTGCTAAAGAGGCAGAGGGCAGAGGTTCTATCGCAAGCTAGGACGCTTGTAAATGGCGAGAGCGCCAGCACTGATATTCTTGGTGCGTTACCGCTGGCCGAGCGCGTCTTCGCCTCGTACCCGAACGAGAAAAACGTCCTCATTGTCTTCTCGGATATGTATCACCAGTCGGGCGATTATAATTTCAGGTCCGGCGCATTTGAAGAGGCGGCATTTTCAAATATAATCGAGAGCGTGAAGCAGCGGGATCTCCTGCCTAATCTAAAAGGCGTAAGAGTATATATCGTATGTCCGACAAAGGACAGTTCCAAACAGGTAATGCTCGTTCGCAAATTCTGGCTGCGCTACTTTTCGCGAACTGGCGCTGCAATGGCGCCGCAAAACTACGGGAGCAGCTTGATTAACTTCAGGGAGAGATAGGATATTACATAACGAACAATAATGAGCAACCAAGTATGCGGTTTTACCAGGACCCGTAGACGGCACCGGTAGTTAATACTATTATGTAGTATAATACAGGCTCTTAACCGGATTCTGAAAGTTGCAATCGCAATAGGTTTTCGCTTTGGAGACCGTTAAATCGCACTTGCATCTCTTCCATAGAAGAATAAGTAAAACAAAGATATGGAGGCATGTATGAGTAATCTTATTAATTCAGGTAAAAGAAGGGTAATGCTGATCTTGACTGTCGGGTCGTCGCTGGAGCCGTTAGAGAAAGCGATAAGCCATGAGTATGAACGAAGCGACCTGATATCGGTCGTCGCCTTGTATGGTCGTCCGCTCCCAGGCCAGAACCCAAATCCCCTACAGGTAACGAACCGGTTAGAGCAGATTGCACTTCAATTGGGCAGTGCATTTATGTCTGCGGAAATCAGCGACGCCGAAGACGTCGACGTGTGTCTTCAAGAAATTCGCGAGGAAGTTAATAAGGTATTTGACTCTATCGATTCCAAAGTGCAGGAAGTCGTTGTTAATATCACGGGTGGAAGCAAGCCGATGCCGATAGGCATTTACAATGCGGTGGCGAGGCTTGCTACCGGTATTCCAATACGCTTTTCATATGTTGCGAGTAAGATGCGGGATGCGAGCGGAAAAGGTATTAGCGCTACCATGAACGTCCGTTACTTCCCCGATACGCTGACAAGGGAACGCGAGTATGAGGTTTTGGATAGCCTTAAGCATGGTGAGTTTACGCGTGCCTATATGTTGTCCGAGATGTTCGAGGATTCAGGCAAGGGTCGGCTGGGCTTCCTCAAACATGCGTGCAAATTCTTTTATCTTTGGGACAGCTTTCAATATAAAGAGAGCTACGAGCTGTTGGCAAAGCAACATCTTGTGGTGCAAGGCAAAATATTTGAGGAAGGCTCAGATTACAGAAAAATCGCGAACCTTATCGAGAAGCTCGAACCGCTCTGTGGTGAGTTCAAATTGGTTATTGAGGTGATGGGGAAACTAAAGCCCGGAACCTGGAAAAAAGGGAAAAGAGAAGTAGAACTGGGGAATATAAAAAAGGCGATACATAGGTTTAATAGCGATTTTGAGCTTAAGCGAGGTTATGAAAAGCTGGTAGCAGATTGCATCGAGAATGCAGGCAGACAGGTGCGAATATCGCCTGTGGAAGCGGTTGCCAAAGCACACCGCGCCATCGACCTCGCTGCGAAATACAGGCTGTTACTGAAAAACATTAATCCGGACCATACAGACAACGCTATGTGGAACGAAGTCTTTAACCGAATCGGTAAGCAATATGATGGTCCGATACAGCGACAGCATAGCATTACACTGCAGCCCGCCATTAAGATACTGGGTTTACTAGGGGCGTTGAACCTCCAAAACCATGACAGCAAGTATTACCTGGAGAAAATCAGGGACGTCTATCAAACACGAAATGCAAGCTATTTTGGGCACGGTTTTACTGAAATATCAGAAGCAACGGCGCAACGTATCTTTGGCGCGAGCTGTGAAGTACTTACGACGCTTATAGACGTCGATGAACTGTTGAGGGATAGGGCAGAGGTTGCCCTAGATTTTGATTAACATCAGGCGCCTGCGCGCCAAACTAGGCCGCCATGAACCCCTCATCGAGACGGTTCGCAATGTCGGGTATCGTTTTAAGAAATAAACTATCTAGTAGCTGGTAAAGGATATGAGCCCGCCAGCTTGAACCAGTAGCTAAGAGTGAATGGCAACCTGTAGAATCGAGGTAATGAAAGGAATGGTTGCC
>NZ_PFNG01000190.1:0-3904 GCF_002791875.1 Candidatus Aquicultor secundus
CTGAAGGAGCAAATGGCGGGTGACGATTACATGTCATTCTGAACGAAGTGAAGAATCTTGGGTGCAGTGCCTTTTTTATAGCAGGAGGGTCTAAGCTTAGATAAGCCAGAGTGAGACAGACGGTTTATAGGCGGTTGGTATTTGTTTGATACATGCTTGGTAGATATGATACACGCTTGGTAAACGCTTCTTAGAAAGGTATATCAAAGCTTAGACATACTCAGTGACAGAAGTCGGTGAGTGCTCTCTAGATTCTTCGCTTCGCTCAGAATGACAATTGCCGGCGCTTTAGAATGACAATTGCCGGCGCTCAGAATGACAGGCAGATGATCGCAGACCATTATATAAAGGAGATTTCACGGGTTGGATGTTAGAAATAAAAACCATACGCGAGTTGCGCTCGGCGCTTAAAGAAGAGCGTGCGCGAGGTAAGAAAATAGGATTTGTGCCGACCATGGGGTATATGCATGAGGGGCACCTGGCGCTCATGCGCGAGGCCAACAGGCTGGCGGATGTCGTGGTGGTCAGCATCTTCGTTAACCCCACCCAGTTCGGGCCAAACGAGGATCTGGGCAAGTATCCGCGAGACATCGAGGGCGATCGGGACAAAGCCGCCGGTGTCGGCGTAGATTTCCTATTCGTGCCGGCGGTAAAGGAGATGTACTCGGAAGGCTATTCCACCTATGTAGAGGTAACCGGAGAGATGACGCACGTGCTCTGCGGCAGGAGCCGACCCGGGCACTTCAAAGGTGTTACAACCGTGGTGGCCAAGCTTCTTAATATCGTTGAGCCGGATATCGCGCTCTTCGGCAATAAAGACTGGCAACAGCTCGCGGTTATCAAGCGGATGGTGCGCGACCTTAACATGGATGTCGAAATCATCGGCGTGCCCACGGTGCGTGAAAACGGCGGGCTTGCCATGTCGTCAAGGAATACCTACCTGTCTCTCGAAGAGCGAAAAGCGGCGCTTGTCCTCTCAAAAGCGCTTAGACTTGCGCAGGATATGGTACGTACAGGTAAAACAAATGCTGGCGAAATCGCGGCCGAACTTAAGGAAACGATTGAAAACGAGGGGCTTATCGAGGTAGAATACCTGGAGGTGTGCGATCCTGAGAGCCTGTCCCCCGTCGAGACGATCGAGGCGAACACGCTTATTGCAGTGGCCGCCAGGGTTGGCAAGGCCCGCCTTATCGACAATGCGCTTATCGTGCCTGAATCTTGATAATTATGGTAAATTGTTTTACATTGTGAGCAGGGGAACGTTATGCAACGTCATATGTTAAAGAGCAAAATTCATCGCGCCACCATCACCGGGGCAAATGTGGATTACATCGGGAGCATCACAATCGACTCCGAGCTGATGGAGCGGGCCGATATACTGGAAAATGAGAAAGTACACGTAGTCAACGTAGATAACGGCGTGCGCCTTGAAACATATGCCATTCCCGGAGAGCCGGGCTCGGGTGTGATCTGCCTCAACGGCGCCGCGGCCAGGCTGATGAACCCGGGGGAACTGATAATCATCCTCGCCTATGCGGTCCTCACGGAAGACGAACTCAAGGGCTTCAAACCGCGGATTGTCTTTGTCGATGAGAACAACAGGCCGTTTCAAACACAGTCCCTGCAAGAAGAGATTCAGAACAAAGCTTAAAGTACGTCTATGATACACCTCTCGCCACCATTAAGCGCTCTCTTTCAGCTGCGTCGGACGTGCCAGGTGTTTTGGTTGGTAGCGCTCTTTTGCAACAGTAAGCTCTGCCCGGTGCTCAAGCATCGTTCCCCGGATTATCGCAAACATCCCAAGAGCGATGAGAATATCACCGATGCTGAAAGCGTAGCTTAGCGAAGAGAACAACGGCAGCGTGAAGGTGTCTCCTAAAAACCACAGCGATGATCCGGCATTTGCAACCTGGGCCGAGGATGCGGCCGACTCGAGGGTACTACTTGCAAATACCACGGTTGGACCGGGCATATATCCCCCGTTCGAGACAATCGCAAGAAAGTTAAGGGTAAGACCGGCGGCAACCACTTCGATCAACTTGACCTGTCTGTTAAGGAGTAAAAACGCGATGACAAGCATATATGAGACGATGTTTGCTACCATTCCTTCAGGAAGCGAGCTATACGGCGTAAAACCGCACACAAAGAGAGTCAACTGGATGGCGAGCGCCATCATAACGAGTGATCCGTAGCGAAGTGAGATTTGAGAAAGGGCGCTCATCCTGCCGCCCTGAATATATCCAATAGCTATGCCCAAAGCCAAAAACGGTACTAAAAACATCTGCCGCATCTCCTTTATTATAATGTGGTGCCCTGTTCTTAAATCTCGGCAAAATCGGGGTGGGGTTTAGAGGAATTGGTGTATCCGGTTCGGGAATATATACTTGATACTGCGCAACCTTACAGGAGCATTATGAGTGGGTATTTTAAAATAATTTTAGCGGCGATTATCTGGGGCTCGCTCGGAACGGTGGTGCGCTTCATCCACCTGCCAACCCTAATCTTGGTCTTTTATCGCGTCTCCTTTGCGGCGATCGCCATTTTCGTCTATATCGCCATGCGGCACAAGACCGAGGTTCTTGCAGTAGGCAAGCGGCTCTACTGGATCATCGCGATGGGTATACTTCTAACAATCAACTGGACCGCCTTTTTCTTCAGCATACGACTCACCTCGGTAGCAAATGCGGTCCTGATAACGTATACCGCGCCGATATTCGTGGCGATACTCGCGCCGCTTATCCTAAAGGAAAAGCTCGAGAAGATTACCATACTGAGCCTAGGCATATCACTCGTTGGGACGGCACTCATCGTGTCTGCATCGGTTACCGGATTAAGTAAAAGCGCCCTTGCGGGCATACTGTGGGCCGTAGTCTCTGCCATCACCTATGCGGTTCTTGTCATCATAAGCAAACCGCTTGCGGACAAAATCGATCCTGTTGCCATCATATTTTACGAGGAACTGGTCGGGGCGATAATTTTAAGCCCGGCGCTCTTCATCTATAAGTTCAGCATCAGCCCGCTTACCCTGTTTATATTGTTTGTGGTCGGCGCGTTTCATACCGCCTTTGCCGCAGCATTGTACCTTAACGGCCTGCGCGACGTAAAAGCCCAGCAGGTCGGCATCTTCACCTACCTCGACCCGGCAAGCGCCGTGGTGTTCGCGGCCATTTTCTTGGGCGAGATCCCGCGGCCTGTCACCATCCTAGGCGGACTCTTCATCATCGCCTCAGGCCTGATTTTGGTGATGGTGACCAGACAACGGGTAGAGACCGAGGTGGTATCGGAATAGATATACCCACAGATATCGCACAGATATAGTAGATACTAAAAGTAGATACTAAAATAGATACATGATCAAGAGATATAATAAAGAACTATAATAGACATCCATGCCGCTAAAAGTGGCACCGTCAGAGGATGAAAATAGTAATGGCATATACTGGTTATTTTCAGGGTAGAGTTATGAACAAAAAAACAACCGTAATCGGGTATGGAAACCCTTTGAGGGGAGATGATGGGGTTGCCCATCTTGTACTGGATGAGTTAGAGCGCATTTTGGGGGTGCCCGATATAGAAATCGTTCGACGGCACCAGCTTGACGTGGTGGATGCGGAGCTTATCGGCGAAAGCCATGCGGTGATTTTTGTGGATGCGCATGTGAGCGAGCAGCTTGGGGATATTGAGGTGCGAGAGATCACGGACGCGCGGACGGATGGTATAAACGTAACCCATATCTCGTCGCCTGAGGAGCTTATCGTACTGGCCAGAGAGATTTATGGTGCGACGCCCAGGGCGTTCGTATGCGCGGTGCGTGGCTATGACTTTTCATTTGGAGCGCAGGTAACAGAGCCAACCCAAAGGCTGGCTCGTAGTGCTGCGGGTGAGCTTTATCGCCTTATAGAAG
>NZ_PFNG01000190.1:3921-6040 GCF_002791875.1 Candidatus Aquicultor secundus
GTTATAGAGAACCGTTTACCTGATGTAGCTCATCCAGGACGTGACTTTGCTTCTTGCGCCGGCTGCACCGAGCATACCGACGAACTTCTCGTCGCTTCCTATACATTCGAGAAACAACTTACAGCGCCCGTTCTCATCCATTCCCTTGCCCTCTCCCATGACACGCACCCGGGCTTTGGTAAAGAGTACGTTTGCCATAACGCCACCGAACGTCGACTCAATATCCGGCCTAATTTTCTCTTTTAGTTCATCGATTGTCATGTTAAGCTCTCCTAATCGAATCGAGCACAAGCCCGTCGTGGCTGTAGAGTGTAACCTCGAGCGGCATCTTCCCGATAGCGTGGGTGGCGCAGGAGAGACATGGATCATAGCACCGTGCCGCCATTTCAACCAGGTTTAGGACGCCCTCGTTGAGCTTCTTGCCTTTGATATTATCTTTTGCGGCCATCGCAATCGCGGTGTCGATCGCCTTGTTATTGTGCGTTGTCGGTACGATGAGGTTTGCCTTTACGAGCTTGCCGAAGTCATCGGCCTGATAATGATGAATGAGCGTGCCGCGCGGGGCCTCGACGACACCAACGCCCTCGCCGGCTTTTCTGTCAACCTTAACACGAACATCCTGGCTCATGATTTCATCATCCTGCAGAAGCTCTTTTATCTTCTCCGCCTTATATAAGAGTTCGATTACCCGTGCATAGTGATAATACAGTGAGCCGCTTAAGGGTTTTCCGTTGCCGATTGCCTTAAACTCATCAAACGCGACTTTTGCCTTTGGCGTGTCGATGTTCGTTGCAACGTTGAGCCTGGCCAGAGGTCCTACCCTGTAGGTTTCGCCCCCCGACTTCCAGTAGGGGAACTTGGCCCAGGAGTAATCCTCAACGGCTTCATCGATATAATTCGCATAATCCTGCGGTGAGAAATCGGCGACGATGGCGCCGTCTTTATCGACAACGCGGATTGCACCATCATACTCTTCAAACATGCCATCCTTAGTAAGGCCCATGTACAAGGAGTCAAAGTTTGCAAAAGACGGTGCAAGGTCGGCGTATTTAATAAAGAGGTCTTTCGCAATGTCAAGGGCCAGCTCGGCATAGGAGATCGCCTCGTCTGCGTCCTTGAGCATACTGTATCTGTCGTCGCCGGTGATAGACTTGCTCATGCCGCCGGGAATGGCGGTGACCGGGTGGATCGAGCTTCCTCCCACCCGCTCGACGATGTTCTTGCCGATCTTGCGCAGGCGGATTGCTTTTATGGCGAGGTCCTTGTTGGCCTCCACGATACCAAGGACGTTTCGCTTCAGCGGATCGGAGTCGGGCCCTAAAACAAAATCGGGTGCGGCCAGGAAGAAGAAGTGGAGCGCCTGGTCTTCAAGGCCCGAGCCGAGGATAAGAAGCTCGCGCAGCTTCTTTGCCGCCGCCGGTAGCTCGACATCAAAAACCGCCTCGCAGGCCTTAACCGATGCCAGGTGGTGTGCGGTCGGGCATATACCGCAGATTCGCGTTGTGATAAGGGGCATATCCCATACCATCCTGCCTTCGCAGAACTTCTCAAACCCCCTAAACTCCATGACGTGGAAGCGCGCCGACTCGACGGTCCCCGAGTCATCGAGGTGGATCGTTACCTTACCGTGTCCTTCTATCCTTGTCATCGGATCTATCGTTACTATATTTGCCATGTCCTACCTCCGAATCCTTCCCGGTACTTCCGAGATCGCCATCGAGTACCGGTATCCGGTGCCGACGATATCGTCCATAAACATCATTGCCCCGGCCGGAAGAATTGAAGCCAGGGAGTTAACCATCTTCGCTCCGACCTCGGTTATCCCCGGGGTCGGACCCCAACAGCCCCTGCACGGCATATTGGCTTTGCTGGGGCATTTCGAGTGACAGCCTTCTCTGGTAACAGGGCCCATGCATACAATCCCCTGCTCAAGGAAGCACTTTTCCGGGTCTATGGTATCAAGCTCCATAACAGCTTTTACGCCGTCGGTTACGAAATCCCGCTGCTGTATATAGAGTTCTTTTTTCACGCGGCTGCACTGGGCGCATTTGCCGCGACTTTGCTCAACCGGCTCCTCCCCGTTTATGAGAGCGAGCAGTGCGTTTTTAATGTCGGCGGG
>NZ_PFNG01000023.1:0-3857 GCF_002791875.1 Candidatus Aquicultor secundus
ATTCTCGACCCATATTCTCGACCCGTATTCTTAAGCTGATTGCTGAATGCTGAGAGCTGAGCTACACTCTAGACCTTCTATCTTACAGGCCGGCGGCGGCCAGAATATCCGGAACCTTGTCTTCCGCGCCGATGGCCATGACGTGAACGCCGGCACAGATACTTTTAAGCTCGGCGATCTGGCGACCGGCGATTTCGATGCCTTTTTTGAGCGCGTCTTCGCCCTTATAAGGCGCGAGTTCATCAATAAGCTCTTGCGGAACTGAAACGCCGGCTACGAACTTGTTAAGGTACTTGGCCATACCGGCTGATTTTAAGAGCAGGATACCGGCCATTATCGGCACATCAAACTGCTTGGCGTAATCCATGAACTTCATGAATTTCGGCATATCGTAGACCGCCTGGGTCTGGAAAAACTTTGCGCCCGCCTTAACCTTCTTCTCAAATTTTGCGAGTTGCGGCTCAAGCGGATTGGCCTCAGGTGTTACGATGGCCCCGGCAAAGAAATCGGTTTTTCCTTGTAGCTCAAGACCGGCCATATCGTGACCTTCATTAAGCCCGCTTATCACCTCAAGAAGCCCGACCGACTCGATATCGAATACCGGCTTGGCATCCTTATGGTCGCCGAGTACCGGGTGGTCACCGGTGAGCGAAAGCACGTTTTTGATACCAAGAACCGATGCGCCAAGAAGGTCGGACTGCAGACCTAAACGGTTACGGTCGCGGCAGGTCATCTGGTAAATCGGCTCAAGACCCATATCCATCATTACTTGAGCAATCGCCAGCGTGCAGACACGCATGACCGCGCTCTGATTATCGGTTACATTGAGGGCGGTTACTTTGTCTTTAAGCCCCTCGATGTGGTGCTTCATCTCACTTAAGTCGGTTCCCTTCGGAGGGCCGACTTCAGCGGTGACTACAAATGTTCCACTTTGGATTTCTTCTTTAAATCCCACCGCTCTTCCCCCTACTTTCTTAAATCCATATAGCGAAGGTTGTTTGCCTTCTGGTGGTTCTTCGGCGAGTTGATCTCTTTAAATTTGTCGACCTGGCCCATAGCGTTCATCTTGTTGTAGATAAGCACCCAGCCGCAATCACGGCTTGAGTCGATCTCGCACTTGCCGTTATTCGTGCCGCCGCACGGGCCGTTAAGCAGGCTCTTCGCGCAGCGGGCTACCGGGCAGATACCGCCGGTTTTATCAAGGACGCATTCGCCGCAGCCCTTGCACATCTCGGTATAATATCCGTACTCTTCGTTAAAGCCCATAAACGTGGTGTTAACACCCGGCAGCACCGGCATGTTTGGGAATTTTCGCGCCATTCCCTGAATGCCGACGCCGCAGGCCAATGACACTATCGCCTGGTATTTGTCGGCATCTTTTACCTCGTCCAGATACTCGAAATCACACTGGCGGATGACGGTCTGTTCGCCGACTTCGATATCGCGCCCGTCGACTTTTCGGGATAGGCGCAGGGCGGTTGCCGTAAGGTTTACCGCGCGCTCACCGCCGGTTAAGCATACCTCAACGCAAGTGCCGCATCCGACCATTAACACGCGGTCGTACGAGTCCACCATCGCCTTTATCTCATCTAAGGTTTTTGGCTCCGCAACAATCATTTCTCGTGCACACTCCTTAATCCCTAATGGAGCTTCTAAGGTTTCCCCCGACGCGGGGCTTGCAGCCGGCGCCTCACTACATCTGCCGGCGCCGACTTAAATACAGCCTCACGTTTACATCTATACTCAAGTGCTCTTCTTTAACGCTAGTCTACAGCGAGCACTTTAGAAACCGGATTCGGTCCGAGTTCGTCGAGCTTTGCCTTGAACTCGCCCATCATCCGGCCGAATGCTTCCGGGCCGCCCGGCGCACCCATAAAGGCTATACGGCCCGCGCCGATTCCGGTCGCTTCGAGGACCTTTTTAACCTCATTGGTGCGAATCTCCGCCCAATTGACGCCCTTGCGATGGCGGCACTCCTCGTCCGGGCAGGCCAGGACCGCGATACCGTCAGCGCCGTTTTCAACCGCACGCAGTAGATGCCGCGTATCGAGGCGGCTGGTGCACATGAGTCTGACCATGTTAACGCCCGGTATCGACGGGCTCGCCATGGAGGCCGGGTTTTTAATTGTTGGAACGGCATACTGGCAGCCGAAGACGGTGACTCCGCTCGTGCCTTTATCGATCTGCTCGTTGATAAGCGTATCGTCGTTGTAGGCGATATCGATCGCAAGGCCAGGGCACACGCTCGCGCAGATTCCGCACGCCTGGCAGCTCTCCCAGGAGAAGCCGGCCACGCGGGCCTCTGAAATATACGGTGCGCCGTACGGGCAAACGCGCACGCAGGAGAGACACGCCGCGCAATCCTCCGGGCGGGCCATCGTCGCGCCGCGACCGCAGTTCATGCAGCGCTGGGCCTCATAAACTGCGGTTTGAAGCTCGAAACCACCCTCGGCCTCTACAAAGCTTTTTAAGCGCTCCGCCGGGTCCATAACCGAAATGTCGTTTTTGTCCTTGCGCGTAATCTTAAGAGTCGTAAAATCGGGCAGCTTGCCGATCGGTGCCGGCTTAAGTACGGTGACCGGCTCGATTTTGCCGGTGGTAAGGAACGTTTCAATCGATGTTGCGGCGTCATGCGCGTTTCGCATGGCCGCTACCGCAGCACCCGGGCCGGTAACAACCTCGCCGCACGCGAAGACGTTCGGCAGGTTGGTTTGGAAGGTGGCCGGGTTCCACTTTATGCGCCCGCGCCCGTCAACCTCGAGGGAGGTACCGGTAAACCCGTTCATATCCGCTCCCTGACCAATAGAAAAGACCACGTTATCGGCCTCGATATCGAGAAGCTCGTCCTCGTTGTAAGCCGGGCTGAACATGCGGTTTTCATCGAAGACATGGGTGCAGCGCTTAAAGGTGATCCCCACAACCTTGCCGTCAACGACCTTTATCTCTTTCGGTCCCCAGGAGGGGTTGATCGCAATGTCTTCTTCGGCGGCCTCATCGAGCTCCCAGCTAAAGGCGGGAATCTCGGGGCGGCTCTCGAGACAGCAGAGGTTGACCTGTTGCGCACCGAGGCGCTTAGCGGAACGGGCGACGTCAAAGGCGACGTTTCCACCGCCGATAACGACCACTTTCTTGCCAACCGTTGCGTTATCGTTAAAGTTGGCTTCCTTTAAAAACGGCAGCGCCAGAAGAACGCCGTCGGCATCGGCCCCGGGAATCGGGATTCCTCGGCTCACGGAAAGACCTATGGCTATCAAGACAGCGTCATACTGCTTGGCTAAATCATCAAACTGGACATCCGTGCCGATCGCGGTGTTGGTCTTTATCTCAACGCCGAGCGACTGGATTGCCGCGACATCGCGGGCAACGACGTCTTTTGGCAGGCGATACTTCGGCACGCCGGTGTATATAGCGCCGCCGCAGGCATCGTTTTTCTCAAAAATGGTTACGTCAAAGCCATCTTTAGAAAGGTCAAAAGCCGCAGTAAGACCTGCGGGTCCGCCGCCGATGATGGCGACTTTTTTGCCCCTGGTTTTTGGAACCGGCCCGTAGTCCGGCTCGTCCTTGCAGATATCCGCCGCAAAGCGCTTGATCGCACGGATGTTGACCGCGCCATCGACGTCGTTGCGGCGGCACTCACCCTCGCACGGGTGGTGGCAAATGCGCCCCAAGCTTCCGGGAAGCGTGCAGCGCTCACGCACCGCATCGAGCGATTCTTTAAATCTGCCTTGCGCTACCAGGGTAACAAACGATTGCACGTCCGCGTTAACCGGGCAGGCACTCGTACAAGGCGGCTTGATGGGCCCACTCGTTACCCATGTATTAAAAGTCTTACTGTGAGACTCACTGTGAGACTCACT
>NZ_PFNG01000160.1:0-529 GCF_002791875.1 Candidatus Aquicultor secundus
ATTAGTAACCTTAAGACGAAGGAGTTTCATGCTGCCTCCCTGGAAAGACGAAGAAGGAGCATGAATGCATCGCGGGCAACGGAGCCTTCGGGCCCACCCTGGTCTATTTTATCCCGAAGCCTTTTTACCGTTGCATCGGCAAAGCCGGAAAAACCAAGATTGGTGAAGTCCGTATCATTGGGAATTACGAGGAGGTTGTCTTCGTTTATAACGGAACCCGCCAAAACATCCTTGGCCGCAAGAATGTGATTTTGAAAAACCCCGTGCAAAGAAAGTGTGAGCGAACCTTTAAGGTCCAGTTTGACAACTGCCCGTTCCCTGTTCGGGATGTCTTCCAGCTTTTTCTGGAGCGATTCCACATCGTCGGCGGTATTCAGGTCCATTAGTTCTTCTATAAAACTCCATTGTCCAATTTTCACTTCTTCGGTAGAGACATGGTCGCCATCCATATTGACAATTTGGCAGAACCCTGAATGGTCTTCACGGAAATCGGTGGATTCGGGGGTCCCTGAATACCAGATTCTGTCGC